>NZ_BCBO01000131.1:0-69499 GCF_001320835.1 Pseudomonas sp. NBRC 111138
CCCAATTATTCGGTTTTTCTATCAAAACCCTCAAAAACCCGATACTTCCACTATATAGATAGCTATGAGTCGGTATTTGAGCAATATATTGCTCATTCATTGACAGTTAAGCATCATAGCGCCACGTATTTATCGATCATGACTTCGGAAGAACTACCGCAATGACCACCCCTCCTCGCAGCCTGGCATCCGCATTGTTTCCGATCGGCCTGCTATTGATCGCCATGGCGTCCATCCAATCCGGTGCGTCATTGGCCAAAAGCATGTTTCCTATTGTTGGCGCACAAGGCACCACTGCTCTGCGTTTGATTTTCGCCAGTGTGATCATGCTGGTGCTATTACGCCCATGGCGCGCCACGCTGACGGCCAAGTCCTTGCGCACGGTGATCATTTACGGGATGGCGCTGGGCGGCATGAACTTCCTCTTCTATATGTCCCTTCGCACCGTACCGCTGGGGATTGCCGTAGCACTCGAATTCACAGGCCCGCTTGCCGTCGCTATCTATGCCTCGCGCCGAGCTGTCGACTTCCTGTGGATTGCCCTGGCGATCATCGGCCTGCTGCTGTTGATTCCGACGGGCGAGGCCAGTAGCGGTATCGATTGGGTCGGCGCGGCTTACGCATTGGGCGCAGGTGGATGCTGGGCCTTGTATATTTTGTTCGGCCAAAAGGCTGGGAACGACAATGGTGTTCAGACCGCCGCACTCGGCGTGATGATTGCGGCCCTGTTCGTCGCACCGATCGGCATCGTGCATGCGGGCGCCGCGCTGCTGACGCCCGCCCTGATCCCTATCGCCATTGGCGTCGCAATTCTGTCCACCGCCTTGCCCTACACCTTGGAGATGGTCGCACTGACTCGCCTCCCTGCTCGCACCTTCGGCACGCTCATGAGCATCGAACCGGCGTTCGGCGCCCTCTCCGGCCTGCTCTTTCTGCATGAGCACTTATCCCTGGCCCAATGGCTGGCCATCACCTGCATTATCCTGGCTTCCGTAGGCGCCACGTTGACGATGCGCAACGAATCCAAACCACTGGTGCCTGCCGACTGATCATCTTTAAAGCCAGCTCTGGTATTTGCCGCTCATTTAGGCCATGTTTAGACCGTAACCGAATGTCATTCATGGAGAATTTCGACACGGACAGCATGAACGCTTCGCTCGAGAGCGAGTAAAGCGGCTCTGTTCTTCTGCAGGGCGGCTATTAAGGATGGGAATGAAACGAATTTTGATACTGTTGCTGGTTGTGGGCATCGCTGGCTGTGCTGCAACCACAAAAACAGAAGTGAAACGGGGTAAAAAAGGGCTGCATATCAACTGTTCGGGCCTGTCCTCCTCCTGGGACCAGTGCTACACCAGTGCAGCCAATTCATGCGGTGCCAAGGGCTACCGGGTGATAGCCAAATCCGGCGACAACTCCGAGGAGCCTGGGGACTATCCTTTCGGCCTCAACCCTGCCGGCTATACCAGCCGCAGTATGATCGTCATCTGCAAATAGCTGCCCGAGCAGTCTTTCCTGACTGCTCATCTTAAATTCCGGCCAATTGCGGCACGAAGGCTAAACTCCTGCTCGACCATCGAGCCAACGGAGTTCCCATGCCGCACAACAAGAAAATCGTATTAGTAGTGGGTGCCGGTGACGCGACCGGCGGCGCCATAGCCAAACGTTTTGCCCGCGAAGGCTACATCGCCTGCGTCACCCGTCGCAGCGCTGACAAACTGCAGCCCCTGGTGGACAGCATTCAATTGGCAGGCGGTGAAGCCCATGGTTTTGCCTGTGATGCCCGCAAAGAAGAAGACGTGATCGCGCTAGTCGAGCAAATCGAAACCGAGCTGGGGCCTATTGAAGCGTTCGTCTTCAACATCGGCGCCAATGTGCCGTGCAGCATTCTGGAAGAAACCGCACGCAAGTACTTCAAGATCTGGGAGATGGCGTGCTTCTCCGGTTTCCTGAACGCACGGGAAGTCGCCAAGCGCATGGTCACGCGTAACCGCGGCACTATCCTGTTCACCGGCGCCACCGCCGGCTTGCGCGGAAGCGCGGGGTTTGCCGCCTTCGCTGGCGCCAAGCATGGGATACGCGCCCTGGCACAAAGCATGGCGCGGGAGTTAGGCCCGATGAACATCCATGTCGCCCATGTGGTGGTCGACGGTGCAATCGATACCGACTTCATTCGCGAGAACTTCCCGCAAAAATACGCCCTCAAGGATCAGGACGCCCTCCTCAACCCGGACCATATTGCCGACAACTACTGGTTCCTCCATCGCCAGCCACGGGACGCCTGGACGTTCGAACTGGACCTGCGTCCCTGGAACGAAACCTGGTGACTGCCTCTATAACAATAAGTAGTGAGTACAGACCATGAGTAAAACCCTGGAGTTCTTCTTTGATCTCGGCAGCCCCGCCACTTACCTGGCCTATACCCAGTTGCCGGCGCTGTGCGCCAAAACGGGCGCACAGGTGGTGTATCAACCGATGCTGTTGGGCGGTGTATTCAAGGCCACGGGCAATGCCTCGCCGATCATGGTACCCGCCAAGGGTCGCTACATGCTCGATGACCTGACGCGTTACGCCAAACGCTACAACGTGCCGCTCAGGTTCAACCCACACTTTCCCATCAATACCTTGGTGCTGATGCGCGCCGTCACCGGCATTCAAATCCACCAGCCTGAGCGCTTCCTCGACTTCATCGACTGCCTGTTCCGCGCACTCTGGGTGGAGGGCCGTCACCTGGGCGACCCAGAGGTCGTGGCCAATGTGCTCACCGAACAGGGGTTCGATCCCGAGCAGGTACTGGCCCTGTCCAATGATGCAGCCGTCAAGGACGCTCTCAAGGACAAAACCGAACAAGCCATTAAGCGCGGCGTGTTCGGCGCTCCCAGTTTCTTTGTAGGAAACCAGCTGTTCTTCGGCCAGGACCGTCTGGACTTTGTGCGTGAAGCCCTCAGCTAGATGTTGATTGCGGCCGGCAATGCCTTGGCCGCAACCGATCAAATCGCCGCAGTGCGCACCTGCAACCATTCAAGCGCTGCACCCTTGAGCAGCGGGCTCAAACGCTCACGCACCTGGGCGTGATACGCGTTGAACCATTCACGCTCATCCGCCGTCAGCAACGACGGCTCCAGGCAGCGGGTATCAATCGGGCACAGGGTCAGGGTTTCGAACTTGAGAAATTCGCCAAACTCGGTCTTGCCCGCTTCACGGTTCAACACCAGGTTCTCAATGCGCACGCCCCAACGGCCAGGGCGATAAGTACCCGGCTCAATTGAAGTGATCATCCCTGGCTGCATCGCCGTTTGTGGCGCCGCAGCAGCCTGATAAGCAATGACCTGCGGACCTTCATGCACGTTGAGGAAATAACCTACGCCATGGCCTGTGCCGTGACCGTAGTCGACGCCTTCTGCCCAGATCGGCGCACGGGCAATGGCATCCAGCAACGGTGAAAGAATGCCCTTGGGGAACTGCGCACGGGACAGAGCAATCACGCCCTTGAGCACTCGCGTGCAATCGCGTTTCTGCTCCTCACTCGGTGTACCGACAGGCACCATCCGCGTGATGTCCGTGGTTCCGCCCAGGTACTGGCCGCCGGAGTCGATCAAAAGCAAGCCATCACCTTCGATCAGCGCATGCTCTTCTTCGGTGGCGTGGTAATGCGGCATCGCGCCGTTGGCATTGAAAGCGGCAATGGTGTTGAAACTCAGCGATACATAGCCGGGGCGGCGGGTACGCGCAGCGGTCAGGTGCTCGTCAATCGTCAGTTCGGTAATGCGTTCACGGCCCAGGGCGCTATCGAGCCAGGCAAAGAATTCACACAGCGCCGCCCCATCCTGCTCCATGGCTTGGCGGATATGTTCCGCGTCCGCCAGGCTCTTGCGGGATTTGGCCAGTGTGGTGGGGTTGAGGCTTTCAACCAGCTTGACGCCCGCGTCGAGGTTTTCCAGCAAGCCGGCGGTGACGCGGGCGGGGTCTACTTGCAAGCTTGCGCCCGCCGGTACCGCTCGCAGCGCTTGCGCCACCTCGCTGTAACCACGCAGGGTCACGCCATCCTGCTCAAGCACCGCCCGCAGTTGCGCATCGACCTTGCCCAACGCCACAAACAAAGTGGCCTGTTGCTGATTGATCAAGGCAAAGGACACAAACACCGGATTGAACGACACATCAGCGCCGCGCAGGTTGAATAGCCAGGCGATGTCATCCAGCGTCGCGATGAAATGCCAATCGGCGCCCTTGTCTTTCAAACTGGCACGCAAGGCTGCCAGTTTCTCGCCACGACTGACGGTGGCTTGGGGCGGCAGGTGCTGATAAATCGGCTGGTTCGGCAACGCCGGGCGGTCTTGCCAGACTTCATCGAGCACATCGATATCGGTACGCAGACGCGCGCCACGCTCGGCTAATTTGCCACCCAGGGTACGTGCCGAGGCCACGGCCATGACCGCACCGTCCACCGCCACCACGCCACCCTCAGGGGTTTGCTCGGCCAGCCACTCCAACGGTCCAGGCTGACCCGGTTGCAGCTTCACCAACTCGATACCGCTGCCCTTGAGCTCCTTGGTCGCTTGTTCCCAATAACGGCTATCCGCCCAGATCCCGGCAAACTCCGCCGTGACGATCAGGGTGCCCACCGAACCATGGAACCCGGACAACCACTGGCGCCCTTGCCAGTAACCCGGCAAATACTCGGACAAGTGCGGGTCCGCCGACGGCACCAGCAGGGCGTGAATGCCTTCGCGGCGCATCAGTTCACGGGTATGCGCCAAGCGCTGGGGAACCGTTCCATGGGTCAAAGGCTGCGTACTCATTGTGTCTCCTGCTAACCACTAATAATTGTTATGTATTGCAAATGAAGTATCAGACAGCCCAGAACGCTGGTGCGCTGGCCTGTACCGTCTTGATCAATTGCACAGCGTCGTCGATATCCCGCTCGGTGGTGAACCGGCCCAGGCTCAAGCGAATAGTGCGACCAGCGCTGCGGGCATCATGCCCCAGGGCCACCAGGACGTGGGACGGTGCATTGCTAGCCGAATTGCACGCTGAAGTCGCCGAAAAGGCAATGCCCGCACTCAAGGCGGCCGCATTGAATTCGCCTTCGCTGAACGTCAGGCTGAGGGTGTGGGGAATACGCTGGGTTGGGCTGCCATTGAGGCGTACTCCGGGAATCGACGCCAACTGCTCCAACAAACGTTCACGCAAGGTCACGATCTGCGCCTTTTCCTCGGCAAAGTATGCCGCCGCCAGAGCGAACGCAGTGCCCATGCCCGCAATCTGATGCGTCGCCAGGGTGCCCGAACGCAAGCCACCTTCGTGGCCGCCGCCATGAATCTGCGCCAACACTTTCTGTTGCGCACGAGGCCCAACGTACAGCGCGCCAATGCCTTTTGGGCCGTAGAGCTTGTGGGCGGAAAAAGACATCAAATCCACCGACCACTGCGCCAGGTCAATGGCAACCTTGCCCGCCCCCTGTGCCGCGTCCACGTGAAACAGCGCGCCCTGCTCACGCACCCGCGCGCCGATAGCCGGAATGTCGTTAAGGGTGCCCAGTTCATTATTGACCAGCATCAACGACACCAGGAAGGTGTCCTCACGCAATGCCTCACTGACAGCCTGAACGCTGATCAAGCCATCGGCATCGGGCACCAGATAGGTCACAGCCACGCCGGCTTCCTGCAACTGCCGCGCGGTGTCGAGTGTGGCTTTGTGCTCGATCTGGCTGGTGATGATATGCCCACCCGCCAGCCCTCGCGCCTGGGCCACCCCTTTGATCGCAAGGTTGTTGGACTCGGTGGCACCGGAAGTCCAGACAATTTGCTCAGGCTGGGCGCCGACCAATTCGGCTACCTGCCGTCGCGCCTGCTCAACCGTTTGCCGGGCCGCCTGGCCGAATGCATGGGAACTGGACGCAGGGTTGCCAAAATTGGCATTGAAACCCAGGCACTCGACCATCACCTGGATAACTCGCTCATCCACTGGCGTGGTGGCGGCATAGTCGAAATACAACGGACGTTTATTCATGGCGTAAAACTCGCAGAGCGTGTTCCCGAGAGCGGCGTCCCGGGGGCATCGAACAGAACAGAGGTCGTCAGGTTTAACTGATCGAGTGCCATTGAAGAAGAACCACGTGATGTAAATGTGCGTAGGAACGCTCCTGATTTTCAGCTTAACAGGCTCAAAGGCGATTGGGTGCAAATGCAAAAAGCCGAAAAATCCGCCATACGGACTTTTCGGCTTTTAGTGCAGCGCCAGGCGACTCAAACGTTAGTAAACAACCCGCTCACAGGATCGATGTTTCCGTTGTAGGGCACAACGGTTCCGGCTGCCCGGGCGATGGTGGCCCAGATTCGCTGCATATCGACCATTTTATTGCCAATGACCGGGTTGCCTTCTTGTTGACGATCACCCTGGGCCGTGATGTTGAAATAGCGTCCTGCGCCATCGCCGCTCTTCAACAACCCGCTGGCCCCGCCCATCAGTACCAGCGGCATATCCTTCGTATGCTCCGGGGCACCATCGGCCATCTCGCTGGTGAATACCACAAGCGTGTGTTCAAGCAGGCTGTCACCCGGCACGTCGGGATCGGCACGCTTCGCCAACTCGTCCATGAACAACTTGGCTCGCTGGGTATACCACTGCCGGGATCGTTTCCATACGTCCAGCCCAGCATAACGATGGGCGCAGTCATGGGGGTTGGTCACATTACTGACGTCCAGGATATTGAGCGACTCCGCCGAGCGCCCGACTTGAATCGTCGCTACACGCGTGATGCCACACCCCAGCGCTGTGGCAACCACCTGATGGTGGTGATGCTGTACCTGGTTACGAAATTCCGCAGATTTGAACGGCAACGTGTCCATCTGCAAAGGCGAACATTCGCCAATGGGTGGCAGAGTTTCTTCCATGTCTTTCATGACCTGCTCAACCGAATCAAGCTGCATATCGAGCTTCTGCTTTTGCGCCCCCACAAGCCTGCCTCGCAGCTCGTTGATATCCGCCAACACCGGATCAAATACATGCATGTTTCGCACCTGCTGCTCGCGCACCTCACGACTGACCGCGCCAAAGATTTTCTCGTACATCAACACCGGGTCCTGCTCAGGTCTGCGCATTGCACCGCCATTTTCCGGCCCTTCCCAGGATACCTGCCAAGCGGTCCCGTCAATGCCTGAATGCGGTCCGGCAAAAAGACTCCGCTGGGACGGATCGGTCCCCGGCATATGGCGGCCAAGCAACACATCAATCGACGCCATCTTCTTCTCACGGTCGCGCAACGCCCACGTCCAGCCGTTATGGCCTTCATTGCCAGGGCCCAGAATCGTGCCACGCAGGTACAAGGACTGATCTTTATAGGCCGCAAGCTCCTGGCTGACCTCGTTGAGCTGGAAGTCGGAAGTGTCCAAAGCTTCGGCAGCGGGATGCCAGAGGCCTCGACCATCACTGGAATAGGCGGTTGCAGAGTCGACTGCCAGGCCATCAGGTACCACAAAGAAAACCACTTTTAACTTGGCCTGCTGGTTTTGCCCGGCCAAGGCCATGCGCGCCAGGCCACACTGGGTGAGCGGGCCGAACACACCTACCGCAGCCAGGCCGGCCAGAAAGCGACGACGACTTTTCAAGATATCCATGATCAATCCCTCTGCGTCTTGAATTGGAACGCGTTGGAGGTACCCAGCGTGCGCAGCATCCCTGGTAATGAGCCATTGCCCTTCAGCCCGTCGACCAATGCCTTGACCGTTGCGGAAGTGGACTCGTCGGATTTGTTGCCCGAAGCGAAACGGAAATAGCTATCCGCCATGCAGAACAGAGACGCCGAGTTGTGCGCGATCAGCTTGGAAATACCTCGTACATCGTCGATAGGCACCGCGCCATCAACCCCAATGAACGGACCGGACGCTTTGATCGGCAACTGCACAGGGAACTGCGCGTAGTTGTAGGCAGGCTCCTGCTGGCGATAGCGCCCGGCAGCGTCGTAATGCTCCATCGATGCGCCGGTGTCGTTCATGTACTGATGGCACTGCCAGCAACGCCCTCCCGAAGCCTGCTCACCATTAATCAGGTCCCAGCGTTCACGGGTACTGATCGCACGCGCAGGGTAGGCCGGCTCTGTGGGCTCGGCTTCGACCGGCGCCCCAAACTCCCGGCAGAAAAGCTGCTCGCGAATGGCAATGCCGCGCTTGACCAGTGAGGTGACCTGATAGTCAGAGGTAGAGGCCTGAAAAAGCCCCAAGTGCAACAAGCCACCCCGTTTCTCATCCACGGCGACTTTGTGCAGCGTGTCACCGGTTACGCCGCCGATACCGTAGTGTTCGGCCAGAGCCTTGTTGAGGAACGTCACACCGGGGTTGAACAGCTCGTCCAACGTCCCCTTGCCGTCGAGCATCACGTGACGGGTCAACAGGGCCTGCTCCTGGGTCATCAACTGGATCATCTGTGCGCTCAGGCCGGGCTTCTCCTGCACCCCGCGCTGAGTCTTGATGTAGTAACTGATGAACCGATTGAACTGCTCAAGCCCGCGCTCACTGCGCATCATCCGGTCTATTTCTGCGCTGATTTGCTGCACTGTCCGCAACTCGTTGCGCTCTGCCTTGGCCAGCAGTTGCGCGTCCGGAGTGGTGCCTTGATAGGTGTAGGACAATGCAGTTGCGGTCTCATAAGGGGTGAGCTTGTAGACCTCGGCCTGCCGCGCGACAGCCTGGCCCAACTCCGAGCGATACAGGAAGTTGGGCGACAGCAGCAGCGCAGCGATCAGCGCCCGCTCTCCGTGCTCATCCAACACCGCCTGATAACGCGACAACTCAGACGGGCTCAAAGGACGGCGGAACACTTGATAACCCAGGGCACTGACCTCAAGGGTACCGGCAGTGGATTTGAAGCGTTTTACACGTTGAGGTGCCACTTGCTCGGCGATCGACACCGCCATGCCATACAGCTGCTTGATGTCTTCAGCCTGCAGCAGCCCTTTGCTGGCTTCACCTGGGAACTTGAAGTCTTTCTCGGATTTATCTGCCGGCAGCTTCTGGGTATTGACCTCCACGCCGAGTATGTCCTTGACACTGGCCGCGTATTCATCGCGCGTCAGCAAGCGCAACTGGCGCTGACCGTGAGCCTCGTTCGGGCTCAGGTAGGGCGCCCACACCACCTCAAACAAATGCTTGCTGATTTCGGTCGCACAGGTGGTGTCGCAATGCCCGGCCACCGGCATGCTCTGGATTTGCCGCACCAACGCATCCTGGCCAGCACTGCTCCATGCCACCGCCATGCGCAGGTTGTTGAAAAACTCCACCGCGTGGCATTTGGTGCAGGATTCGGCAAGCACTGTTTCGCCCAATTTCGGTTCATGACGGTAACTGATAGGTAACAGTTGCTCGTCCTGGCTGTCCTCGTTGATACGCAGCGCTACCTGTTCCGGCTGTGGCAGCTCCTGTGGGTAAAAGGGATAGATGACCTCGTAATCCCCATAGTCCAGAAGCTCGGTGACACTTTCGCCCCAAGGCACCTGCACCACTTTGGGCTCGGTGCTCGTAGAGCCCTTGAGCTTGAGGGTGAAATGCCAACTGGAATCCGTTACTGACGCAGGCTTGGGCGGCGCCAACACCGTGATGTTGATATCCAGCTTGATCGGCCGCTCACGGTACTGCATGTTCAACACGTGCTTGTTGTCGTCGGCAGACAAGGTAAGTGAAGTATTGCGCGTCTGTGGAATCCAGTTTTTCACATCATTGAGCCGAACCTGGTAAGTCCCGTAGGGCAAACCCTTGAGCACCAATGCGGCATAACTGTCAGCAGGGTTGAAGGATGCATGGAACTGGCGGGTATTACCGCCCGGCGCAATCAGCGTGCCACTGATCATCTCATTCTCCAGCTCAGGTGCCGGTGCGAGCGCCGGCCGCAGGGTCAACTCTGTGTTCGGCAACCCTGCTGGGTCATAACTGACGCGATAAATCACCCCGGCGACGTCATCGGAGATCAGCAGGCTGTTGTCCGGTAGCGCCAGGAAGTCAGCCGGCCGACCAATGCAGGAGTCGTCCAGGCAATACACATCGAAACGCAGGGGGTCTTGGATAAACCCATTGATCAACGGGATCTGATTGACCACTCGCGTTCCGTCCTGGATCGAGACGAGTCGCACATCCATACCCGGCCGCTCGGCCGTGCCCGCTCCATGCACGGCAACCAGCATATTCTGCGAACGTGTGCGAGCCGGGTAACCACTCCAGAACTTCAGCCCCAGAGGTGCGGTGTTGGTACCCAGCTCGAAAGCGGCAGGCACGTAGTCTTTCGGGTCGATCTGCTGCCGGGACTTATCGGAAACAATCGCTCCCTGAACCAAGGGCGGCTGGATCACCGCCGGGTTGCCAAACTCCTCATCGGTGAAACCCGGCGTGCCTTTGCCAAACAGATAGGGCACACCGAAGTGCTGGTTTGGGCCGCTGATGCGGTTGATTTCGTCGGGGTTGGGGTAGCCCTGGCGGTTGTTGTCGGTGAACCAGATTTCACCGGTCTGCGGGTTCCAGTCGAACCCCACAGAGTTGCGCACCCCTTTTGCAAGAATCTGCGCTTTACCGGTCACGGTGTCATAACGCAGTAACGTGCCGTAACGCGGGTCAGGCGGGATCATGCACAAGTTGCAAGGAATGCCGACGGCGGTGTACAGGCCAGTGTCGGCGGGGTCCAGCAGGTTGAAATGCAAAGGGTGCTTCATATGCCAGAAGCGAGTGCTGGAGCCAGACGCCACGGAAGGCAGAGGAAATGGCGCATCGTCGGCGGGGAATTTGAACACCCGCTCAGGCGAAGGATCCTTGTAATGCGCATCGGCATCGCGCAAACGATAGAGGCCGCCAGTGGTCGAGTAGTACAAATCACCGTCGCGATACACCACACCGTGCGGCTCCTCCAACCCGCTGGCAATCACGTAGATGCCGGTGGGTTTGCCGGCATTGTCCAGGGGCAAGGCATAGATCATATCGGCGATTTTCCCGTCATAGACGTAGGATGGAATCGCACTGGAGCCCACATAGAGCACGTCCTTGCCCATCGCCATCTGCCGAGGCTGTATCAGCCCCTGGGCAAACAATTCAATCTTGACCCCTGGCAGGCCGCTGAGCCTGCCCACCTGCACCGGTGGCCGATACTTCAGGGTGACCGCCTGTTCCTCACCCTCCTCTCGCTGGAAGGAAACGATACGCGGTGTGTTCAAGGGCACAAACCCACCAGCGGGGTTCATCACCAGTTGGTAGTCGCAGGCCTTCAGGTTATCGAGGTGAATGGTTTCGCCGGACTTGGCACTGATCGGGATCTCCTTGGCTTTGCAGCGCAATACGCCAGTGACTACCTGATCGGCCCGCGCCACGCCCGGGGTTGGCTGGCTGATCGGCCCCCGGCCGCTTAACGTGCTGAAGTTCAGGGTCAGACGGTTACCCTGGAAGCCACCGCATTCCCCCAGATCCTTCCAGGCATCGCCCCAAATCTCGACACCATGAGAGGATGGCTGCCCGGGGTTGTAATCGGGCTGGTTGCACCATTGCCAACTGCCCGGCCCGTGCGGCGATTTGTCAGTGTCTTTCCAACATTCAAACTCGTGGGTTTTGTCCTGCTGGTTTTTGTTCTGCACCTGGTCGCCTTGTCCGTAGACGGTCCCAGCTTGGTAGGCAGGTGCCGTACAGGCCGCCGCCGAAACCTCCACACTCAGCAACGCGAAGAACACGCCAGGCAAACTCCAACCACAGCGCGAAACAAGCAAACCCCACCCGATCGACATCCTCATGATCACCAGCCTCAATGGCAGGCCAGGCGTATTTCTATCGAAGAAAGACTGCGCAGTTTCACGATCCCGTCAGAAAGCACCCGGCACGGAGTCACGCGCCGCGAACGGCTGACGCAACCCGAAGTACATTCAATTTGGAATGTCTTGCAATGCTATTCCACAGCGAAACTACGACATGGCACGAAGCCAAAGAGACAGGAAAAATCAGACACTCGACTCAACCATCCGCCTGCATCATGCAGCCGTGATGCGTTGCTAAGGCTAAGTTCTAGCCGACAGATATCAGCTCGTCAAACCGGAAGACGTACCTGTCGTCACCCGGCTCTCAACTCGCACGGCCGCTGCGCTGTGCAGCGCGCTGTGCGTTCATTTCAGCCTGCTGATCAAAGCCAAAGGTTTTCTGTGGCTGGCCAGTCAGGGCAGCACGCTGCTGTTGGTATTCATCAAATGACAACCCGCGACGACTCAACGCTTCCAACGCCAACTGTTTGGTTTCTTCTGCCGTGTAAGGGCGCATCTCAGGCGATGGGTGAGTCGCGCACCCGGCGAGAACAGAGATGACAGACAGTAACGAAATAGCGAGTAGACGGTTCATGGCGGCGGTCCTGCTGGGGAGGTTTCGAGTCAATGAACACAGGCTACTCCCGCCCCCCTGCCATGAAAAATCAACGCCCGTGATAGTCGCTATCAACCGTTACAGCAGGTTCGATAGCGCTACCTACATATTCATTTTCGATCTATAAATATTTAAATGCATTCGTTTACGGAATAAATTCAACCCTCTATAAATGGCGTCACGTAGCCCGACTGTTCGCTACGCAACCGTTGCCCTGGCGACAGCCCTTCAACGAGGTGCCCATGCAGTTGTTGACCCTACCGCCCTCCTCCGCACTCGCGACCTCGATCCGCGCCACCGCTCAGGTCTTTGAAGACCCTAAATCCCAGGCCTTGCTCAACCACATCCAGCAAGTAGCGCCCAGCGACGCAAGCGTGTTGATCATCGGCGAAACCGGTACCGGCAAAGAGCTGGTGGCGCGCCATATCCACAACCTCAGCGCGCGGCGCAACCGGCCGTTCGTGGCGGTGAACTGCGGGGCATTCTCCGAATCCCTGGTGGAAGCCGAGCTGTTCGGCCATGACAAAGGTGCCTTTACCGGTGCCCTGAGCGCCAAGGCCGGCTGGTTCGAAGAGGCTGACGGCGGTACCTTGTTCCTCGATGAGATCGGCGATCTGCCAATAGCGATCCAGGTCAAACTGTTGCGGGTGTTGCAGGAGCGTGAAGTCGTACGCCTGGGCTCGCGCAAAAGCATTGCGATTGATGTGCGCGTGCTCGCCGCGACCAACGTACAACTGGAAAAGGCCATCAACGCCGGGCATTTCCGCGAAGACCTCTACTACCGTCTCGGCGTGGTCAGCCTGGAACTCAGCCCACTGCGCGAGCGCCCTGGCGATATCCTGCCGCTGACCTGGCACTTTATCGAAGTCTACAGTCGGCGCCTGGGCTACGGCCCCATCACCATCAGCCGTGAGGCCGAGCACAAGCTCAAGAGCTACAGCTGGCCAGGCAACATCCGCGAATTGGAAAACGTCATCCATCACACCCTACTGATCTGCCGCAAAGGCGTGATAGGGCGCGACGATTTGCGCCTGTCGAACATGCGTATCGAGCGCCAGGACGACAACCCGCACCACATTGGTAACAGCGCCGAAGCCTTGCTGGCGCGGGCGTTTCAAACGCTGTTCGAGGAACAGACCGGCGCCCTGCATGAAAAGGTCGAAGACGCACTCTTACGTGCGGCCTACCGCTTCAGCCATTACAACCAGGTGCATACCGCCAACCTGCTGGGCCTGAGCCGCAACGTCACGCGCTCGCGCTTGATCAAGCTCGGCGAGCTGGCGGTGAACAAACGTCGACCTGGCGAAAACGTGCAGGGCGGGCGGATGCTGCATTTATCCATTTAGGCGACAGTGCAGCGCGTTGTCATGGCTGCGCTCAAAGCTTTGCAGCACCTGGAACGAACCGAAGGTCACCGCCGTTGCCTGGTGGGCGCGAATCAGCGTCCAGAAATCTTCGCCGCGCTGCTCGAAGAACTTGAACGCCGCCTCGCCATCTGCGCGCGATTGCCATTGCAAGTAATTGAGCACCCGCCGGCCGTCCTCGCTGACCTGCACGCTGGCACTCAGAAAACCATCGTGGCCCTCGGCCAGTCGTTCGCTTTGAGTGGACAAGGCCACCACCAGGGCATCTTGCTGCTGGGGGTTGATCTGAAACTCGATCAATTGAGTGAAGCCGCGACACTTCTCCGATACCTGCATGAACACTCCCCTCTCTTTGTAGGCAGAATCTTGCGATTCGATGCCACGCAGGGTAAAACCTCTACTTAAGTCGAGGTCAAGCACTGTTTGGGAGATGTTCATGCTCAATAAGGAACTCAGCGTCGGGCAGCTCGCTGCTCGCAGCGGCGTAGCGGTTACTGCCCTGCACTTCTACGAGGCAAAAGGGCTGATCAAGAGCAATCGCAATGCAGGTAACCAGCGGCGTTATCCACGGGATGTATTGCGGCGCGTAGTGGTGATCAAGATCGCCCAGCGCCTGGGCATTCCGCTGGCTACCATTGGCGAGGCATTACGCACCTTGCCCGATGAGCGCACACCCAATGTTCACGACTGGGAGCGCCTATCGGCGTTGTGGCGTGAAGATCTGGATGAGCGCATCAACAAACTGGTGCTGCTGCGCGACAAGCTCAATGGCTGCATCGGTTGCGGGTGCTTATCGATGGAGGCGTGCCCGTTGCGCAATCAGGACGATAAGCTCGCTGAGTATGGGCCGGGCGCCCAACTGCTGGAGCCCACCACACCGCCTTGATAAAAGCACCTCGTCGGTTGCCCGCAGGCCACGCATTACGTGGCCTATAGTGAAATGTTCATACCTCGACTCAGGGAGAATGTCATGAACGTTAAAGCTATTCCCGACGGTTATCACAGCCTCACACCTTATATGGGCATCGACAAAGCGGGCGAGGCCATCGAGTTCTACAAAAAAGCCTTTGGCGCCACGCAAGTCATGCGCCTGGACATGCCCGACGGCAGGGTGGGTCATGCCGAACTGCGGATTGGTGATTCATCGCTGATGCTCGGTACGCCCTGCGATCAAATGGCCCTGCGCAATCCGGATGAGCACACCAGCATTGGTCTGCATCTGTATGTGGAAGATGTGGATGCACAATTTCAACGAGCGGTTGATGCCGGCGCCACCGTGGTGTCCGAGCCGAAGGATCAGTTTTATGGCGACCGCTCTGCGAGCGTGAAAGATCCGTTCGGTCATCTCTGGTTCCTGGCCACACACAAGGAAGACCTCACCGAGGAGCAGATCCGCCAGCGCGCCATGGAGTTGTTCAAGCAAGGCTGATAGTTGCAGCGCAATGCACCTCCCATGTAGGAGCTGGTTTGCCTGCAATGAGACGACTCGGTGCATCCGTTGGATCGAGTCGATGTCATCGCAGGCAAGCCAGCTCCCACAGGGTTACGCCATAACCCTGAATGCAATCCCGAAACATTTTCTTTCATATACGCCTTAGGGATTTCTCATTCTCATCCGTCTTAACTTAGATACAGCCTGTCGCGTCAGCAAAAGCTACGACTGGCCTTTTCCGGGCCTCCATCGCCCCCTCCGATCAAGACCCTCATTCATATGTCGAAGAAGTCACGCTCCAAACTCTGGTTTCTCGTTCATAGCTGGCTGGCGTTGCCCATCTGGTTCTTTGTGCTGATCGTCTGCGTCACCGGCACCCTGGCCGTGGTGAGCCAGGAAATCGTGTGGCTGGCCAACCCGGATATCCGCGCCAGCAAGCCGTCGGATGAAGCCCAGCCGTTGAGCTTTGACCAGGTGATCGCGGCCATCAAGCGCGATGAACCCAAGGCTATCGTCCAGTCCATTATCCGCCCGGATGAGTCGCACTTCGCGCTAAGCGTCGGCCTCAGCTACCCGGATGGGCGCTCCGTGGAGGTGTATGCCAACCCCTACACCGGCGCGATCCAGGGCATCAGCCCCTCGTTCAACTTCCAGCAATTCACCCGCGCCCTGCATGGCTGGTGGCTGGTACCGTTCACCAATGGGTACAGTTGGGGCTGGTACCTGGTGTCCGCGCTGGGCTTGCCGCTGCTCGCCTCGTTGGTCACCGGCCTGGTGGTGTACAAGCGCTTCTGGAAAGGCTTCCTTCGTCCTACCCTGCGCATCCGCCATGGCGCGCGAATCTTCTGGGGCGACTTTCACCGCCTGAGCGGCATCTGGTCGATCTGGTTTATCGCGGTCATTTCAATCACTGGCACCTGGTTCCTGATCGAGGCTGTCCTGGGCGACAACCAGATATCCATTTCCAGTGAACCCATCGTGCCAGTGATCGCACGGGATAAGGTGCCGCTGTCGGCGCCGGGCGTGCCGGCACCGATGATCCCTATCGACAAGGCGATCGACATCGCCGCCGAGCGAATCCCCGGCCTGGACGCCAGCTTTGTGTTCATGCCAAGCAACGCCTACAGCCACCTGCAGATCGGCGGGCGTGGCTGGTACCCGTTGATGTTCCAGACCGCACAGCTGAACCCCTATGACGGTGAAATCGCGGTCTCCAACCTGTTGTCCGACCGTACCCCGCTGGAATTCGTCACCGAGTCGATGCGCCCACTGCACACCGGGGACTTTGGCGGTTTGTGGATCAAGCTGATCTGGGCATTCTTCGGCCTGGTGCTGAGCATGATGGTATTGAGCGGCTTGCTGATCTGGACCAAGCGCACCGCCCTGGCCACCCTCAACGCCCTCAAGCGCGAGGCCAAGACGCAACGTCAGCACGTGCCCATCCCGGCCATGCACGCCGACACCTCGGAGGCTCAGCGATGAGCAAGGTCGCAACCGTACCCCCGTCCCCGCTGCGCGCCTTTTGGCTGAAATGGCGTTTCCATATCAACATCCTGCTGTTGCTGGTGCCGCTGGGGTTCATGCCCAAATACTTTGCCGACGCCGCGTTGTTTCGCGGGGATACCGGCATCGGCGAGCGCGTGGCCGGGCAAGTGCAAGTCGGCCCCTGGAGCCTGACGCTGGCTGAGTTTCGCAACGAAGGCCCGAGCCCGAACCCGGCTGGCCCGATGAAGTTCTTCAACGCTGCCCTGTGCGATACCTGTGCCGAGCAGGTCAAGGCCACTTACCTGCGTATCGGCAAACCCCGCAGCCTGCGCGCCGCCGGAGTGATCTTCTTCGGCACGCCGTACCGTATGGGCGCCGCCCTGCCGATCCCCGAACGCACCCCGGCGGACGCCGAAATATGGGTGACCATGGAAGGGTGGGACGGCAGCATGCACCAGGGTTCCATCCCGCTGAGCCAGGCCTCGCCTGCCACCATTGCCTGGCTGAACAAGCAAGGAGTCAAACCATGACGTTCAAGCGCCTCACCCGCGCCGCGCTATTGCTGTGCGCCGGCCTGAGCACCACCGCCTTCGCCCACAACCCGATGTGCGAATGCAAGGAAATCCCCGGTGAGCAGATCCAGTGCAAAGGCGGCTTCTCCGACGGCAGTGGCGCCCCCGGCGTAACCCTGGATGTGATCGGCTACGACGAAACCATCCTGGTGCCGGGCAAGCTCGGCGAGGATTCGACCCTGACCTTCAAGAAGCCCGCCGCCGAGTTCTACGTGCTCTTCGATGCCGGCCCCGGCCACGTGGTGGAAATCGACCAAGCGGATATCCCGTCGCAATGAGTACCACACAGGTTGTACGCCCCGCCGGCGCGGGCCACGAAACCCTTTATGTGTTGCTGTTGTGTCTGATCATCCTCGCGGTGGCGGGCACGGTCGTGGCGCTGCATGGGGAAACCCAGGAAGTCGCGGCGGTGCCAAGCCATCAGCTGGACGCCCGCCGCGACCTGAGCGCCGCCGAGCAAGGCATCTACGCCGACCTGCGGGTGACCCTGGATGAAATCCACCTGTTGCAGCAGGAACACAGCGCCCTGCCGACGCCTGAGCAACTGGCCGAAGAAGGCTTCGCCCCCTTTGCCCAGGACGCTAGCTCAGTAAGCCGAGGCGGCCACCGCTGGCAGTTGCTGGCACCGGCTGCCTACCTGGGCTTGAGCCAGGCGCCGGCCACCAGCGGTTCGCTGCTGATGCGCGTGCAAGGCAGTGAGCCGGATATCTGGCTCAACCGCAGCGCCAACCTTGCCGCTCCATCCGACCTCACTGACCAGGCGCTGATCGCGGCCGGCTGGCAGCAGGTGGTCGCGCAATTCGATGCCGGCGTTACCCGCCAGCACCGTCACTGAACGAGAAGACCGATTGCCCATGTCTATGTCATCGCCCCTGTTGCGCCTGTTGCTGGTTGGCCTGTTCAGCCTGATGCTCGCCCCCCTTGCCAATGCCGAGGCGGCCAAGCGCCTGCGTATCGGCATTACCTTGCACCCCTATTACAGCTACGTGGCCAATATCGTGGGCGACAAGGCCGAAGTGGTGCCACTGATTCCCGCCGGTTTCAACCCCCATGCCTACGAGCCGCGCGCCGAAGACATCAAGCGCATCGGCACCCTGGATGTGATCGTGCTCAACGGCGTCGGCCATGACGACTTCGCCGACCGCATGATCGCCACCAGCGAGCGCCCGGACATCCCGGTGATCGAAGCCAACGCCAACGTGCCGCTGCTCGCCGCTACAGGTAACGCGGCACGCGGTGCGGGCAAGGTGGTCAACCCGCACACCTTCCTGTCGATCAGCGCGTCGATTGCCCAGGTCAATAACATTGCCCGTGAGTTGGGCAAGCTCGACCCGGACAACGCCAAAACCTACACCCAGAACGCCCGCGCCTACGGCAAGCGCCTGCGTCAGATGCGCGCCGACGCCCTGGCCAAGCTGACCAGCGCGCCCAACCCCGACCTGCGTGTCGCCACCGTACACGCGGCCTACGACTACCTGTTGCGCGAGTTTGGCCTGGAGGTCACCGCCGTGGTCGAGCCGGCCCACGGTATCGAGCCAAGCCCCAGCCAACTGAAAAAGACCATCGATGAACTGCGTGCTCTGGATGTGAAAGTGATCTTCTCGGAGATGGATTTCCCGTCCACCTACGTCGATACCATCCAGCGTGAATCCGGGGTCAAGCTGTACCCGCTGTCACATATTTCCTACGGCGAATACAGCGCCGAGAAATACGAAGTGGAGATGACCGGCAACCTCAACACCGTAGTACGGGCGATTCAGGAGTCGGGAGCATGACCGCCGCACAGCAACTGAACCCCGTCAGCGTCGGCCCCACCCTGAACTTCGACCAGGTCTCGCTGACCCTGGGGCGCACCGTGATCCTTGATGGAGTGAGTTTCCAGGTACAACCGGGCAGCATCCATGCGCTGGTCGGCCCCAACGGCGGCGGCAAAAGCTCGCTGATCAAGACCCTGCTGGGGCAGACGCCGCACCAGGGGCGTTTGAGCCTGGAATGGCCAACCACACCCGGCACCATCGGTTACGTGCCCCAGGCGCTGGAATTTGACCGGGGCTTGCCGATGACTGTGGACGATTTCATGGCTGCCATGTGCCAGCGTCGCCCGGCGTTTCTGGGCCTGTCCAGGCATTACGCAGCAGCGATTGGCGATGCCCTTGAGCGCGTCGGCATGCAAGACAAGCGCAAGCGCCGCATGGGCGCGTTGTCCGGCGGTGAGCGCCAGCGCGTACTGCTGGCCCAGGGGCTGATTCCGGGGCCGCAGTTGCTGGTGCTGGATGAGCCGATGTCGGCCCTCGACGAGGCGGGTATCCAGGTGTTCGAACGGCTATTGAACGACTGGCGCCTGGCAGGGATTACGGTGCTGTGGATCGAGCACGACCTGGAGGCCGTTGGCCGCCTGGCCGACCGCGTCACCGGTCTGAACCGCCGCGTGCTGTTCGACGCCACACCGAAAGAGGCGCTGACCCCGGACCGCCTGCTCACTCTGTTCTCCACCCACCCTCGGAGCCCGGCGCCATGAATTATGAAGCCTTTCGCTTGATGGTCCAGGGCTGGGCCTCCTCCGGTTACCTGCCCGAAGCCCTGGCCTACGGGTTTGTGGTCAACGCCCTGCTCGCCGGCTTGTTGATCGGCCCGGTACTCGGCGGCCTGGGCACGCTGGTGGTGGTCAAGCGCTTTGCGTTTTTCTCCGAAGCGGTCGGCCATGCCGCGCTGACCGGCGTGGCCGTGGGCATCCTGCTGGGAGAACCCTATACCGGGCCTTATGGCAGCCTGTTTGGCTACTGCCTGCTGTTCGGCATCCTGCTCAATTACCTGCGTAACCGCACCGGCCTGGCGCCCGATACCTTGATCGGCGTGTTCCTGTCGGTGTCCCTGGCACTGGGGGCAAGCCTGCTGCTGATCCTGGCCGGCAAGATCAACGTGCACATTCTCGAGAACGTGCTGTTTGGCTCGGTGCTGACGGTCAACGGCAACGATCTGCTGGTACTGGCCATTGTCGGCTCGCTGGTGATGGCCCTGGCATTGCCGTTGTACAACCGCATCATGCTGGCCAGTTTCAACCCGCAATTGGCGGCAGTGCGCGGGGTGGCGGTGAAAAGCCTGGACTACCTGTTCGTGATCCTGGTGACCCTGATCACCGTTGCCGCGGTCAAGGTCATCGGCGCAATCCTGGTCGGCGCCTTGCTGGTGATTCCTGCCGCTGCGGCGCGCCTGTTGAGCCAGTCACTCAAAGGGTTTTTCTGGATCTCGGTGTTGATCGCTACCGTCAGCACCCTGTGCGGCATCCTGCTGCCGATCATCTTCGACCTGCCCATCCCATCCGGCGCCGCCATCATTCTGGTTGCCGGTATCGCCTTCGCCTTCGCCGCCATCGCCCGTGGCGTTGTGCCCAGCCTCAAAGGGAATCTTGGATAATGCGCCCTGTCTTTCGCCCACTGGCCCTGGCCATCGCTTGCTTGCTGAGTACGTCGGCGCTGGCCGTCGACGGTTTCGACGCCAAGGACTTCAAAGTCAACCAGGGCCTCGGTCACGCAGCCCTGACCAAGACCAAGCAGCCGGTCAAGGTGCTGGCCTCGCTGCCGATTACCTACGGCTTGGCCGAGGCGCTGCTCAAAGGCACCAACGTAGCGCTTGAACGCGCCGCGCCGGCCAATCTGCCGGGTTCGCGGCAAGTGTCCTACTTCACCGGCCGCGGTGCTGCGGCACTGAACAAGTTGGCGCTGGACGCCGACGCGGCCATCGGCCTGCGCTCACTGTGGGCCGATGACCCGCTGTACCCCGTGGCGCGGCGCAGCAATATCCGCATCGTCGAAGTCGATGCCGCACGCCCGGTGGACGGCGGCTTGCCGGGTATCGCAGTACAACCGGGTGTCACCGATGGCTTGAACAGCCAACCCTGGCAATCGAGCAACAATATGGGGCGCATGGCCGACGTGATGGCCGCCGACCTGAGCCGCCTGGCGCCGGCTGCCAAACCCAGGATCGACGCTAACCTGGCCGCGCTCAAACAGCGTTTACTCAAGCTCACCGCCGACAGCGAGGCGCGCTTGGCCAAGGCCGACAACCTGAGTGTGCTCAGCTTGAGTGATCACTTCGCGTACCTGGTCAGCAGCCTGAACCTGGAAGTGCTCGGCACCGATGCACGGCCCGATGCCGAGTGGACGCCCGAGGCGCTGCAAAAACTCAGCAGCACGTTGAAGGACAACGATGTGGCCGTGGTGCTGCATCACCGTCAACCCAGCGATGCAGTCAAAACCGCCATCACTGCCGGCGGCTCCAGACTGTTGGTATTGAATGTGGACGGCGCCGACCCGGTGACGGAGTTGGAAACCAATGTGGACCAAGTGATCAAGGCACTCACACCCTAGGCAAGCCACCGATCCGTCAGAGATAAACTCGGTTCATTGTGGGAGCTGGCTTGCCTGCGATGCGGACGCCTCGGTTTATCAGGCGCACCGAGTCGATACCATCGCAGGCAAGCCAGCTCCCACATGGGTTCGCGGTGCACCAGCCGCTACACCACATCCACACCCACATGAATCGCATCATGCCGCCAGAACTCCAGGTCACAGTCGATCAGGCGTTGATGCTGGTCGTAATTGACCCGGGCGATGCGCAAGCCCGGGCTGCCTACCGAGACGCGCAGCGCAGCGGCCGCTTCCACCGGCAGTGAGGTCGGCACAATCTCGAAGCGCACCCGCCCGTAGTGCAAGTCATATTTGCTGGCATACAGCTCAGTCATCGACTGATTCAAATCACACGCCAGGATTCCCGGAAAATACTGCGGGTTCAGATAGTGCTCCACATACAACACCAGGCGCCCGTCAATCCTGCGCCCCCGGCAAATCTGGATCACGCTCGACAACGCCGGCAACTGCAACCACGCGCACACCGCCGCCGACGCTGGTTGCAAGCGTGCGGAAATGACCTGCGTGGAAGCCTCACGCCCCTGGTCGCTGACCATCGCGTGAAAATGGCTGCGCTGCATCAGGTTATAGGCCAGCCGTGGCGGCGAGACGAACCAGCCCCGACGCTCTTCGCGGTAAATCTGCCCTTGGGCCTCAAGCTGTAACAAGGCTTCCCGCACGGTAATCCGAGTGGTACCAAACAACTCGCTGAGCTTGCGTTCGGCGGGCAGTTTGCTGGCAGGCGGCAACAGGCCATGGTCGATCTGCTCTTGCAGCGCCAGGCCGATGGAGGTTACCGCCTTGATTGCCTCATCACGCATCAACGTTACCTATCTGGACTAGACCAGCACCGTTCAGGTGCACAAAACGCGCTCTATCTGGGCTTCTGCTGCTGTGTGCCAGCCTAGGCACTCCACATGACCGACAGATGACAAAGGCTGTCGACTGCCTCTACCACCCCCTGCAATACATCGGCCAAGTCCAGGGCCTGCGGGCACTTGGGCATGGTCTACGCTAAGTCGGAGCTGAGCGACATCAGCGCTTCAAAAACGACATCGACATGAAACTGTCATCCATGGGGCCTAGATTGGCTCAGGTATTGCTGACCTAGACCAAACCACCGCTAACGTTCAGATAAAACGCCGCGTTGAAAACGCCCATAGGAGCTTCGGATGAAACAGCTTTTCCTGGCATCACTGTTAGGCTCGACCATTGCCATGTGCACCGCCGCCATGGCTGCTGATACCGATCTAAAAACCTTGGAAGCCGCCGCCAAAGCGGAAGGCGCCGTCAACAGCGTCGGCATGCCCGATGACTGGGCCAACTGGAAAGGCACCTGGGAAGACCTGGCCAAGACCTACGGCCTCAAGCACATCGACACCGACATGAGCTCGGCCCAGGAAATCGCCAAGTTCAAAGCCGAAAAAGACAACGCCAGCGCCGATATCGGTGACGTGGGCGCAGCCTTCGGCCCGATCGCGGTGAAACAGGAAGTCACCCAGCCGTACAAACCGTCCACCTGGGCGCAGGTGCCGGATTGGGCGAAAGACAAGGACGGTCACTGGGCCCTGGCCTACACCGGCACCATTGCCTTTATCGTCAACAAGAAGCTGCTGCACGGCTCCGAAGTGCCCACCACCTGGGCTGACCTGCAAACCGGTAAATACAAGGTCTCGGTGGGTGACGTGAGCACCGCCGCCCAGGCTTCGAACGCAGTACTCGCCGCAGCCATCGCCAACAAAGGCGACGAGAAAAACATCGCGCCGGGCCTGCAATTTTTCACCAAGATCGCCCAGCAAGGTCGGCTCTCGCTGTCCAACCCGACCATCGCCACCATGGAAAAAGGCGAAGTCGAAGTGGGCCTCGTCTGGGACTTCAACGGCCTGAGCTACAAGGCCAAGATGGCCAACCCGGATGACTACGTGGTGCTGATCCCCTCGGATGGCTCGGTGAAATCCGGCTACACCACCATCATCAACAAATACGCCAAGCACCCGAACGCCGCCAAGCTCACCCGCGAATACATCTTCAGCGATGCCGGCCAGCTCAACCTGGCACGCGGCAATGCGCGTCCGATCCGGGCTGAAACCGATTTGAAACTGCCGGCGGACGTTGCCAAAAACCTGATCCCGGGCGAGCAGTACACCAAGGCCAACCCGCAGCCGATCAAGGATGCCGATGCCTGGGAAGCGACGTCCAAGAAGCTGCCACAGATGTGGAACGAGCAAGTCATCGTAGAAATGAAGTAATCGGTCTCTCTGATCCAAAGGCGGTCAGTGTGGGAGCTGGCTTGCTGTGGCGAGGGAGCTTGCTCCCGCTCGACAGCGTAGCTGGAGCCGGCTTTTTGGGGGTGCTCCGCACCCCAGCGCAAGCAAGCTTGCTCGCCACAACAAGCCAGCTCCCACATTTGATCCCATCCCAAGTTGATACTGAGCCATATCCTCTGTTGCGGAGCCCCAGCCCCCATGAAGCACAATGTCATCCTTGTGGTGCTCGACGGCCTCAACTTCGAGGTTGCGCGGCACGCCATGGGGCACTTGCAGGCCTACGTCGGCGCAGGACGCGCAGCCCTCTACACACTGGAATGTGAACTGCCTGCCCTGTCCCGCCCGTTGTATGAATGCATCCTCACCGGCGTGCCGCCGATCCAAAGCGGTGTCGTGCACAACAACGTCTCGCGCCTGTCCACCCAGCGCAGCATTTTCCATTACGCCACCGACGCCGGCTTGAGCACCGCGGCGGCGGCTTACCACTGGGTCAGCGAGTTGTATAACCGCACGCCCTTTCTCGCCGCCCGCGATCGTCACACCGACGACAAGGCGCTGGCGATCCAGCACGGGCATTTCTACTGGAATGACCACTACCCCGATTCCCACCTGTTCGCCGACGCCGAAAGCCTGCGGCTCAAGCACGCGCCAAACTTTTTGCTGGTGCACCCGATGAACATCGATGACGCCGGCCACAAGCATGGCCTCGACACCGCGCAATACCGCAACAGCGCACGCTCGGCTGACATTATCCTGGCCGACTACCTGCAAGGCTGGCTCGATGCCGGTTACCAGATACTGGTCACCGCCGACCACGGCATGAACAACGACCGCTCCCACAACGGCCTGTTGCGCGAAGAACGGGAAGTGCCACTGTTTGTCATCGGTGACGCCTTCAGCCTGGACAGCGACGCTGCGCCGAAACAGACCGACCTGTGCGGCACCGTCTGCGAACTGCTCGGCGTGCCCCACGACAAACCTGTGTGCCGGGAGTTGCTCAAGTGAATGCATTGACCCGCGGTAAATGGCTGGCCCTGCTATGCCTGCTGCCCTTCGCACTGTTCTTTATCGTGTTCGAGATCGCGCCGCTGGTGTGGGTGCTGATCAGCAGCCTGCAAACCGAAGAGGCCGGCTGGAGCCTGGAAAACTTCACCCGCATCTTCACCTCGAAGTTCTACCGGCAGGCCATCCAGTTCAGCCTGGAGATCAGCTTTTACTCCAGCATCTTCGGCATCATCATCGCCACCTTGGGCAGCTACTCACTGCGCCGAGTGGATTCGCCGCTGCGCAACTTCGTCACCGCGTTCGCCAACATGACCAGCAATTTCGCCGGCGTGCCCCTGGCCTTCGCGTTCATCATCCTGCTGGGGTTCAACGGCAGCATCACCCTCATGCTCAAGCAGGCCGGGATCATTGAGGACTTCAACCTGTACTCGAAAACCGGCTTGATCATCCTTTATACCTATTTCCAGATCCCCCTCGGCGTACTGTTGCTCTACCCGGCCTTTGACGCATTGCGCGAAGACTGGCGCGAATCTGCCGCGCTGCTCGGTGCGAATGGCTGGCAGTTCTGGCGCCATATCGGCCTGCCGGTGCTCACCCCGGCCCTGCTCGGCACCTTTGTGATCCTGCTGGCCAATGCCCTGGGCGCCTACGCCACGGTCTATGCGCTTACTACCGGCAACTTCAACGTGCTGCCAATTCGCATTGCCGGCCTGGTCTCCGGCGATGTGTCGCTGGACCCGAACATGGCCAGCGCCCTGGCCGTGGTGCTGGTGGCGCTGATGACCGTGGTCACGGTGGTGCATCAACTGCTGCTCAAGAGGAGCTACCATGTCTCGCGCTGAAGCCAGTACGCCCTCCCTCTACCATCGAGTGGTGGTGTACCTGTTGTTCCTGATCCTGGTGCTGCCGCTGGTGGGCACTTTTGTCTACTCGATTTCCAGCAGTTGGTCGGCAACCATCCTGCCCGCCGGCTTCAGCGTGAAATGGTATGTACAGCTGTGGAGCGACCCGCGCTTTCTGATGGCCTTCGGGCAATCGTTGCTGGTGTGCGTGGGCGCACTGATCCTTTCGGTGGTGTTGATCTTGCCGTTGCTGTTCGTGGTGCACTACCACTTTCCCAAGCTCGACGCGTTGATGAACATCCTGATCCTGCTGCCCTTTGCGGTGCCGCCGGTGGTGTCCTCGGTGGGTCTGCTGCAACTGTACGGGTCCGGGCCGCTGGCGATGGTGGGCACGCCGTGGATTTTGATCGGCTGCTACTTCACCGTCGCGCTGCCGTTCATGTACCGAGCGATCACCAACAACCTGCAAGCCATCAACCTGCGCGACCTGATGGACGCTTCGCAACTGCTCGGCGCCAGCACCTGGCAGGCCGCGATCCTGGTGGTGCTGCCCAACCTGCGCAAGGGCCTGATGGTGGCGCTGCTGTTGTCGTTCTCGTTCCTGTTTGGCGAGTTCGTGTTCGCCAACATCCTCGTCGGCACCCGCTACGAAACCCTGCAGGTGTACCTCAACAACATGCGCAACAGCAGTGGCCATTTCACCAGTGCCGTGGTGATCTCCTATTTCTTCTTCGTGCTGGTACTGACCTGGGCCGCCACTCTCTTGAACAAGGACAAAAGCCAATGAGCTTCGTCAGCGTCCAACACCTGCAAAAAGGCTACGCCGGCACCCCGGTGTTCAGCGATATCAATTGCGAGGTCGCCAAAGGCGAGTTCGTCACCCTGCTCGGCCCGTCCGGTTGCGGCAAATCCACTTTGCTGCGCTGCATCGCCGGGCTTACGCCGGTGGACAGTGGCCAAATCCTCCTGGATGGCCAGGACATCGTGCCCCTGAGCCCACAGAAACGCCAGATCGGCATGGTGTTCCAGAGCTACGCGTTGTTCCCCAACATGACTGTGGAACAGAACGTTGCCTTCGGCCTGCGCATGCAAAAGGTCAATGCCGACGACAGCCACAAGCGCGTGCAAGAGGTGCTGCAACTGGTGGAGCTCAAGGACCTGGCCGGCCGCTATCCGCACCAAATGTCCGGTGGCCAGTGCCAGCGCGTCGCCCTCGCCCGCTCACTGGTGACCCGCCCGCGCCTGCTGCTGCTGGATGAACCGCTGTCGGCATTGGATGCACGGATTCGCAAGCATTTGCGCGAACAGATCCGCCAGATCCAGCGCGAACTGGGGTTGACCACGATCTTCGTGACCCATGACCAGGAAGAAGCCCTGACCATGTCCGACCGCATCTTCTTGATGAACCAGGGCAAGATCGTGCAGAGCGGTGATGCCGAAACCCTCTATACCGCGCCGGTGGATGTGTTCGCTGCTGGGTTTATCGGCAACTACAACCTGCTCGATGCCGACAAGGCCAGCCAACTGCTGCAGCGACCGATCAGCGGGCGCATCGCGATTCGCCCCGAAGCCATCGAGTTGAGCCGCAGTGGCGAGCTCGATGCGTTGGTGCGTAGCCACAGCCTGCTGGGTAACGTAATTCGCTACCGCATCGAAGCCCGTGGCGTCGAGCTGGTGGTGGACGTGCTCAATCGTTCGGCCGACGACCTGCACCCGGACGGCCAGCGCCTGGCACTTTCCATCGACCCCAGCGCACTGTGTGAAGTAGCCTGACAGGCAGCGACCTATTGAGAGAGAGCATCACCGATGGCATTGGTAATTTTTGATCTGGACGACACCTTGATCCACGGCGACTGCGCCACGCTGTGGAGCGAACAGATGGGCCGCCTCGGCTGGGTAGACCCTGAGTCATTCATGCGCAGGAACAACGAGCTGATGGATGCCTACAGCCAGGGCAAGCTGTTGATGGAAGATTTCATGGATTTCAGCCTGGAGCCGATGATCGGCCGTACCCCGGAAGAAATCGAGCACCTGGTGGAGCCGTGGGTCGAGGACGTCATCGAGCCGCTGATCTACAGCGACGCCACCAAGACCATCGCCCGCCACCGCGCGAACGGCGACCGAATCCTGGTGATTTCCGCTTCGGGCACTCACCTGGTCACGCCGATTGCTGCGCGTATCGGTATCGAGGAAGTGCTGGGGATTAACCTGAGCGTCAGCCATGGGGTATACGACGGCAAGACAGAGGGTGTACTGACTTACCGTGAAGGCAAGATCACGCGGTTGCTGGAATGGCTGGAGCAGGAAGGCGAAACCCTTGAAGGTGCCTATTTCTATTCGGACTCGCGCAATGATTTACCGCTGCTGCTCAAGGTGGATCACCCGCAGGTGGTGAACCCGGACCCGGTGTTGCGCGCCCATGCCGAACAGGCCGGTTGGCCGATCCACCACTGGACCTGAATCAATAGACATCAACCTGTGGGAGCTGGCTTGCCGGCGATAGCGGTGCAACAGTGAAGAATTCTTCATCTGGCGCACCGCTATCGCAGGCAAGCCAGCTCCCACACTGACTGCATTTCAATCTAGGATTCGGTCAGGCTATTGGCAATATGGACTACACCGGACGTAGGACGAGGTTGTTCTAGCCCCCCACATCACCGTCAACGCCTTGCAATGCTTTCACAGTGCCTCCATAGTGAGTCTGGACTGAGCCCGGTGCTGTAGCGCCGGGCTTTTTGCATTATGCGACCGGACCATATGGAACCGGCTCCCTCAAAGACGGCCTAATATGCGTTATCAATTGCCCCCGCGTCGAATCAGCATGAAGCATCTGTTCCCCAGCACCGCCCTCGCTTTTTTCATTGGTCTCGGCTTCGCGTCGATGTCGACCAATACGTTCGCAGCCAATAGCTGGGACAACCTTCAGCCTGATCGCGATGAGGTGATTGCCAGCCTTAACGTCGTCGAGTTGCTCAAGCGCCATCACTACAGCAAGCCGCCGCTGGACGACGCTCGCTCGGTGATCATCTACGACAGCTACCTCAAGCTGCTGGACCCCTCGCGCAGCTACTTCCTGGCCAGCGATATCGCTGAGTTCGACAAGTGGAAGACCCAATTCGACGACTTCCTCAAGAGCGGCGACCTGCAACCCGGCTTCACCATCTACAAGCGTTACCTGGACCGCGTCAAAGCGCGTCTGGACTTCGCGTTGGGTGAGCTGAACAAGGGCGTCGACAAACTCGATTTCACCCAGAAAGAAACCCTTCTGGTAGACCGCAAGGACGCCCCTTGGCTGACCAGCACCGCAGCCCTGGACGACCTGTGGCGCAAACGCGTCAAGGACGAAGTGCTGCGCTTGAAGATCGCCGGCAAAGAGCCCAAGGCCATTCAAGAACTGCTGACCAAGCGCTACAAAAACCAGCTGGCACGCCTGGACCAGACCCGTGCCGAGGATATCTTCCAGGCCTACATCAACACCTTTGCGATGTCCTACGACCCGCACACCAATTATCTGTCGCCAGATAACGCGGAAAATTTCGATATCAATATGAGTCTGTCCCTGGAAGGCATCGGTGCCGTCCTGCAAAGCGACAATGACCAGGTGAAGATCGTACGTCTGGTGCCGGCAGGCCCTGCTGACAAAACCAAGCAAGTGGCACCGGCCGACAAGATCATCGGCGTGGCCCAGGCCGACAAAGAGATGGTCGATGTGGTCGGCTGGCGCCTGGACGAAGTGGTCAAGCTGATCCGTGGGCCTAAAGGCAGCGTGGTGCGCCTGGAAGTGATTCCGCACACCAATGCACCGAACGACCAGACCAGCAAGATCGTGTCCATCACCCGTGAAGCGGTGAAGCTCGAAGACCAGGCCGTGCAGAAGAAAGTCCTCAACCTCAAGCAGGATGGCAAGGACTACAAGCTGGGCGTGATCGAAATCCCGGCCTTCTATCTGGACTTCAAGGCGTTCCGTGCCGGTGATCCGGACTACAAGTCCACCACCCGCGACGTGAAGAAAATCCTGACAGAACTGCAGAAAGAGAAAGTCGACGGCGTGGTCATCGACCTGCGCAACAACGGCGGCGGCTCCCTGCAGGAAGCTACCGAGCTGACCAGCCTGTTTATCGACAAGGGCCCGACCGTATTGGTACGCAACGCTGACGGCCGTGTCGACGTGCTCGAAGACGAGAACCCGGGTGCCTTCTACAAAGGGCCGATGGCGCTGCTGGTCAACCGTCTCTCGGCCTCGGCCTCGGAGATTTTCGCCGGCGCCATGCAGGACTACCACCGCGCACTGATCATCGGCGGCCAGACCTTCGGCAAAGGCACCGTGCAGACCATCCAACCGCTGAACCATGGCGAGCTCAAGCTGACACTGGCCAAGTTCTACCGGGTATCCGGGCAGAGCACCCAGCATCAAGGCGTACTGCCGGATATCGATTTCCCTTCGATCATCGACACCAAGGAAATCGGCGAAAGCGCCCTGCCTGAAGCCATGCCGTGGGACACCATCCGCCCTGCGATCAAGCCGGCGTCGGATCCGTTCAAGCCCTTCCTGGCTCAGTTGAAGGCTGACCATGACACCCGCTCTGCCAAGGACGCCGAGTTCGTGTTTATCCGCGACAAGCTGGCCCTGGCCAAGAAGCTGATGGAAGAGAAGACCGTCAGCCTCAACGAAGCGGATCGCCGTGCACAGCACTCCAGCATCGAGAATCAGCAACTGGTGCTGGAAAACACCCGCCGCAAGGCCAAGGGTGAAGACCCGCTCAAAGAGCTGAAGAAAGAAGATGAAGACGCGCTGCCGACCGAGGCGGATAAAACCAAGCCGGAAGACGACGCTTACTTGGCCGAGACTGGCCGGATCCTGCTGGATTACCTGAAAATCACCAAGCAGGTGGCCAAGCAGTAAATGATGGCGATTTAATGTGAGCGCTCCTCGGAGTGTCATCATATAGACATCATTCTGTCGTGAAATAAAAGGGCCGCAGGTTTACGCCTGCGGTCCTTTTTTTTGATCGAGACCGCCATGACCATGACCGAACAGCTGAATGCATTGGGCTCAATCCTGGCTCAAGGCAGTTTGCACAGCCTGTTCCAACCGATCATCTGCCTGTCGGAGCGGCGCATCCTCGGTTATGAAGCTCTCAGTCGTGGCCCGTCCAACAGCCCGCTGCACTCCCCAGTCGCACTGTTCTCGGTGGCCAGCCACGCAGGGCGCCTGAGCGAATTGGACATGGCGTGTCGAGAGAATGCATGCCGGCGCTTCAGCGAGCAGAAACTGCCCGGCAAGCTGTTCCTCAATATCTCGCCCGAATCCTTGATGGAGCACGCGCATCAGCCAGGGCGCACCCTGCAACTGTTACGCGACTTCGGCATTTCTCCCAGCCAAGTGGTAATCGAGCTAACCGAGCAGGCACCCACCGACGATTTCGCGCTGTTGCAAACTGCCTTGCACCACTACCGCGACATGGGCTTTGCCATCGCACTGGATGACTTGGGCGCCGGTTATTCCAGCTTGCGGTTGTGGTCCGAGCTGCGCCCGGACTACGTGAAGATCGACCGGCACTTTATTGACGGCATTCACCAGGACGCCCTCAAGCGTGAGTTTGTCGGCTCGATCCTGCAGATCGCCAGGGCGTCCCGCGCCCAAGTGATTGCCGAGGGCATCGAGTTGCCGGAAGAACTGGCGGTGTTGACCGAGATGGGCGTCGACCTGGTCCAGGGCTACCTGCTCTGCCGCCCTCAGGAAAAGCCGCCGCAGGAAGCGCGCCTGATGCTGCCCAAGCCGGATAACGCCACGCTGGCCCTCAATGACGAAGGCAGTGACTTGAGCGCCCTGCTCAATGAGCAGCCCGCCGTGGATCAAGACACCGCCACCGCTCAAGTGCTGGAATCGTTCCGCCGCCAGGCCAACCTCAACTCGCTGGCGGTATTGGACGGCCGCGGTTGCCCGGTCGGCATTGTGCACCGGCACTCGTTGTCTGACGCGTTGCTCAAGCCGTTCGCGACCGATCTGTTTGCACGTAAACCCATCAGCCGCTTGATGAGCGATGACTTTTTGGCGGTGGAACTGAGCCAGTCCTTGCAGCAGGTCAGCCGCTTATTGACCAGCCGCGCGCGGCAACGCATCGAAGAGGATTTCATCATAACCCTGAACGGTGATTACCTGGGGCTGGGTCGGGTCATCGACGTGCTCAAGTTGATCACGGAGCTGAAAATCCAGCAGGCCCGCTACGCCAACCCGTTGACCTTGTTGCCTGGCAATGTGCCGATCCAGCAGTGCCTCACCCGGCTGCTGCAGCAACAGCGCGAGTCGGTGATCTGCTATGTGGATATCGACAGTTTCAAACCGTTCAACGATATCTACGGCTACGGGCGCGGGGATGAAGTGCTGCTGTGCCTGGCGCAGTGCCTCAACGACCGGGTAGACCCCAGCCGCGACTTTGTCGGGCATATTGGTGGGGATGATTTTTTGCTGGTGCTGGGCCCGCAGGATTGGCGCAAGCGGCTCAACCAGTTGCTGGATGACTTCCATACCCAATGCCGACGCTTCTACCGCGCTGAACATCTGGAGGCTGGGTGCTTCGTGGCCCTCAATCGCCAGGGCGTGCGCCAGGAGTTTGCGTTGCTGTCGCTGTCCATCGGTGTAGTGCACTTGTATCCACAGGCCTGCGCACAACTCGATGCCAGCCAGTTGGCAGAGCTGGCGTCACAAGCCAAGCACCATGCCAAGGATGTGGCGGGCTACAGCATCCACGTGATCGACAGCATGGACATGTATACCCCAGCGCTTTAGACCTCGGCAGATTTCGATCAACCTCGCAAATACTGGGCGTAATCAACGAGACCTCAGAAAGATCAATACTGGAATGACCATTGGATTGAGTACTAATGCGGACGGAGTTGGACTCCACTGCCCGACCCTTGCCTTCGCAGACTGAGCAAAAATCGGTCAACATTCAACAGTTATGGCAATTCCCTTTACAAAAACTCAGGGTGGCGCAGTGGCGCGCTGAGACTATTGCCGAATGCCCTCGAAAGAGGTAATGTCGAACGGAGTGATAGCCTTGCGCCATCACCCCATATACTTACGTCAGTAAAATTTAAGGATAAATATGACTGTCCCATCAATGATTTGTAATCACGTATCTGTTCTAAGGTCTTACCTATCAACTATTGAGCACCATCTGGAATCCAAACCTAATGGGCAGCTTAAATATACGTTCCCCGATCAATTGATTTTAAATGTCTATGAAACGACAGGATCGGTAGTATTCCAAGGGCCCGGGGCTGGTGGAGATCTTGCGTATAAAATTGCCGCCATGGTAAAGCAAATAAACACTCCTGTATTGAGCTAACGCGCCCACCCAATAATACTACATCTGCGCAGACTGCACCTTACTCAAGGAAGTGATTGCGCGCTCAAATCACGCATAAAAATCAATTCAACTTTAAGGAAACATCATGGAAAAGTTTATTTACCATGTCTATCTAGATCGAGGAAAGAGCAATAAGAACTTTACTAAATTCCATGAGAATGTCGACAATCTTAATGGAAAAACCCCCGATTATGCTGGAATAAACAACTCTTGCATAATTGCTCACCATGCAGATATCGACACGATATTTGACAAATGCACGGAAGGCTTTCGTGACGATAGAGATGATGTTGTAGTTACGGAGGTAACTCGAAAAAGCATGGAGGACATCTATGGATCCCACCGTGCATATACCACCCTAATAGAAAAATACTTTTTGCCGCACGGCACCTTCCCTAAATTCTGACCTTTAATACTCATTACAGCTGGCTTCATTATAGAAGCCAACTTTAAACCACTCCTCGGCAGCAAATACAACAATACAAGATATGAACGGGCGGGCCGCCCGACAAACTTCATCTGCCTAGAACGACTTCCTAACATCAAAATGTCGGCCCGTTACGAATTCGGATCACAGGCCAGACACTGAACCAAGCGGTAGGACGATAACAACATCCTTGCCGTCGCATTCTAAGCCTCGGCGGACTCCGGGTACTCGTACTCGAACACCCGCACCACTTCGGAAGCATGCCAGGACGCGGCGGCCACGCCGTCAGAAGGCCCGCTGAACCGCCCCAGGCGCTCCACACATTCGAAAAAACCGGTGCGCGGCAGGCGGCTGGCGCCCTGGCTGATCACCAGGGAACTGCGCAGCGGCTGCTCGGCCTTGGCATCCAGTGCCGCCAGGTGCTCCAGGGCCGCCGCCAGGGTCTGCATGGCCGGCGTGGGGAATTGCAGGCGCTCAAGCAGTGCACGGTAGGTGAGCAAATGGCGCTGGCGCCGCGCCTGATCCAGTTCGTTGAGCAACCCATCCCAGTGTTGACGGCTAATACGTAGGCTCAAGACTCATCCCTCCAACCTGCTACGCCCAATTCCCAAGCCAGGCTGCGGCGAATGGCGGCATCCGGCTGGCGTTCACCACTTTCAATCAATCCAAGGTATGAGGGGCTGATCCCCACTGTGCGTGCCAGGGTCTCGATAGCCAGCCCCTTGGCTTCACGCAGGCCGCGCAGGGCTGCGAGCGGGCGCAGGTCCTGATCAATGGCGGTAGAGGCGGCAGGGGAAGAAGCGGGTGTAGGTTGCTGCTGACCGGCAGCTTTTAGCAGCGCCTGGTACTGGTCCCATGGCAACACCGCGTATTCGGGTGCGCCATCGCGTGAAATGATCTGAATATCCATGACTGCCCCGTAGGATAAAAACACTTACTAAGTAAGTTCTTTCCTTAGAAGTGTAATCCTAACAGCCACGAAGGTCGCCGGGGGATACCCGGCATCATTAGTTTTTTTGTGGGTTTTCCCGGGCCAGCAGCTCAGGCGTCGCGGGGAGGCGCTCAACCACCGCGAGTTTTTCCGGGCGTTGCGCATCGCGCCACGCACGAAAGGCGCTCAGTTCGCCGCTCAGGGTCTTCATGACCCACGCCAGCACGGCGATGTCGTCGAACATGCCGAACATCGGGATAAAGTCCGGGATTGCATCAATGGGGCTGAGAAAGTACATCAGCCCCGCTACCACCGAGAGCAGCGCCTTGGGGCTGATCGCTCGGTATTCGCCGCGCCAGTAAGCCAGGCACAGGGCCTGGAGCAATTTCAGATCGTCCTTTAACTGGCCCAGCCGATTGCCCTGGCTTGAGCCTTTGGCAGCGACGGCAAACAACAGGGTGGGCAGGCGGCCACGGCCGAGCAGACGTGCGGCCATGGGCAGGAAACGGGTGAAATTGAACGGTGGTTTCATTGGGCACTCCAGTTCCAGGCGACATAAAAGGTTATCCACACAAATTGTGGATAACCTTGTGAACAGAGCCTGTTTTATCGGCTGAAAGCCACGGACTACAAGGCCTACAGTCAGATCGGGCGTTTTTTGCGCACATAAAAAAAACCCAAGAATTCATTGACTTGGCATGTATGTGCGGCTACCCGTGCTCGAGTCTTATATCAGACTGTGTCCGATTGCGGACGTTCGTTTGGATTTGCAGAGGCTTCAACGCAGGGGCTCGCTGGCGTGCGATAGCGATAGACATCTACACGACCCGGTACGACGTGGCAGCCTGCCAGCCGATGCCTATCTCCCAGACACCCCGGGCTCCAAATGTGGGAGCTGGCTTGCCTGCGATTGCCTTACGCATCAACACAACTTTACAGGCTGTAGCAGGGATGCCGGTTTAGCCGCCCCGCGCCATGGATGGCGCGTGGCGGCGCCCCCCCCTCCCCCCAAATCACTGGCGGATTACGGGCACACCGAGCCTGAGCGAGGTGCCGAGTGGTGGGGCAAGAGCGTTTTGCTTAATTTGCCGCTCTTGCAAAGTGAGCCGCCGTCAGGGCGGAACCCTATGTGGCCGTTACCGCAGCAATGGATATGTACACAATCCAACTGTGTTGATTGCCAGGCCGCCTTCGCGAGCAAGCCCGCACAGGTTGATCGTGGTGTGTCAGTTAGTAGGTGTAGGCTGGCAGGCCGTCATCGCAGGCAAGCCAGCTCCCACATTTGGAGTGCTGAGCGTCTGGCGGTCATCACAGCGATGCGGCGACCCGACAAGCCAGCTCCCACAGAAGATTTTTGCATCCTTTGATACAGCCCCGAAAACAACAACGCCCCGTCGAGACGGGGCGTTGTGTGTTCAGGCGCCGATTACTTCTTGGCGGCTGGTGCAGCAGGTGCGTCCGCTGCTTCTGCCTTGGCTGGGTCCTTGATGGCCAGCAGCTCCAGGTCGAATACCAGCACGGAGTTGGCCGGGATCGCCGGGCTCGGGCTCTGGGCGCCGTAGGCCAGGTCGGACGGGATGTACAACTCGACCTTCTCGCCAACATGCATCAGTTGCAAGCCTTCGACCCAACCCGGGATCACGCCGCTGACCGGCAGGTCGATCGGGCTACCACGATCTACAGAGCTGTCAAAGGTAGTGCCGTTGGTGAGCTTGCCGGTGTAGTGAACAGTCACCACGTCGGTTGGCTTAGGCTGGGCGCCGTCGGCCTTCTTCACGATCTTGTACTGCAGGCCGGAAGCGGTGGTGACAACACCGTCTTTCTTCGCGTTGTCTTCGAGGAATTTCTTGCCAGCGGCTGCCGACTCTTCGCTCATTTTGGTCATGCGTTCTTCAGCACGCTTTTGCAGTGCGGCAAACGCTTCAACCAGTTCGTCATCTTTGAGCTTCTGCTCTTTCTTGCCGACAGCATCTTCAATGCCTTGGGCTACCGCTTTGGAGTCCAGGTCATCCATGCCTTCTTGGGCAAGGCTCTTGCCCATGTTCAGGCCGATGCCGTAGGAAGCTTTTTGCGCCGGGGTTTTCAGCTCTACGCTGGTTTGCGAATCACAACCCGCAAGTACCAGGCTAACCAGGGCCACCGCCGCCGCCAACCGATGCTGTTTCATGCTATTTCCTTGTTCATGCGCCAAAAGGGCATTCGAATAAAGTCGCGAGCTTATCAGGCGGCCCCGACCAATGGCTACCGGCATGTGAGCAGGAAACTTCTGATAAGTTCACGTGTTTAAAAGCATTTCCATTTATCATGGAGGCCCGCGACGGATCGCGGAACCGCCTGATAGCAGGCTAATCGTCACTTGCCGCACCTGTGGCGCAGTGGCATAACAACGCGACAATTCGACAAGGATAGTTATCTTGCGCATTTTTTCCCGAGTTTTACTCCTGATACTGATCGCACTGGGCCTGATCCTGGCCGTGGTGCTCTATTACACCCTCAACCCAAAGCTGCCGGATTACGTGCCCGTGAAACAGGTGCACTATCAGGAGCAATGGAGTGCCGCCGACCGCCAGACCTACTACTTCACGCCCCAGGGCACTCAAGTAAAAGGCCTGCACTACGACTGGTTCACCGCCCTGGAGCTGCCGTTCTCCGAGCAACGCTTTGCCGCGCCACAGTACCTGGCACGCTTTGGCTTCCTGGTCGATCCCAAACAGGCGTCCACCGCACAAAACCCTGGCAACCTGCCGGTAGGGTTCGCCCGGCACCAGAACGCCGACAGCAAGGCTCAGTACCTGGATATCACCTGTGCGGCCTGCCACACCGGCGAATTGCACTTCAAGGGCCAGGCCCTGCGTATCGACGGTGGCTCGGCGCAACACGTACTGCCCTCCAGCGTTCCCACGTTGCGTGGCGGCAGTTTCGGCCAGGCCCTGGTCGCCAGCCTGGCCGCTACCTATTACAACCCATGGAAGTTCGAGCGCTTTGCCCACAAGGTCCTGGGGGATCAGTACGACGCCCAGCGCGATGAACTGCGCAAGGACTTCAAGCAATCGCTGAACCAGTTCCTCAAGGTTGCCTGGAATGACACCCACCGCGGCCTTTACCCCACGGAAGAAGGCCCGGGCCGTACTGACGCCTTTGGGCGCATCGCTAACGCCAGTTTTGGCGACGCTATTTCCCCAGACAATTATCGCGTCGCCAATGCGCCGGTGGACTACCCGCAGTTGTGGGATATCTGGACCTTCGACTGGGTGCAGTGGAATGGCTCGGCCCAACAGCCCATGGCGCGCAATATCGGCGAAGCCCTTGGCGTAGGCGCGACCCTGACGTTCTTCGACGCTGTCGGGCAACCGCTCAAAGGCGATGCCCGCTACCCGTCCAGCGTACGGGTGCGCGACCTGCACCTGATCGAAGAAGCCCTGCAACGGCTCAAACCGCCAACCTGGCCGCAAGACTTGTTCGGTGCCATCGACAAGCCCCTCGCCGCCCAGGGTCGCGCACTCTTTGCCGAGAACTGCGCCGGCTGCCACGTACCCACCGTCACCCAGGAAAACGGCCGTCCGGTGCAGCAGTTGAAAATGCTGCCGGTGAACTACATCGGCACCGACCCCGGCACGGCCAACAACATTGCCGACCAACGCTATGACCTCAGCGCGTTGCAATGGGACCCGGCCGAACTGGCCCGGCTCAATGTCGAACTGCACCCCACCCCCACCGCGCCGCTGGACCTGAAAAAAATGTCGGTGGCCCAGGGTTTAGCCTATGTCACCGCCTTCGTCGAAGAGCATGCCTACCGTGCGGCGGGCGTTACCGCGGCCGAGCGCCCAGGCCTGGACGGGTTCGGCCTGCCCATCAGCGTGCGCGAATTGCGTGCCTACAAGGCGCGGCCACTGGCAGGCGTATGGGCCACCCCACCGTTCCTGCACAACGGTTCAGTGCCGACGATCTACCAACTGCTCTCGCCTCAGGACGAACGCAGCACTACCTTCTATAAGGGCACCTTCAACTACGACCCGCGTCACCTGGGGTTTGAGACCACCGCCTTCAAGAATGCCTTCCTGTTCGATACCAGAATCACCGGCAACCACAACAGCGGCCACGAATTCCGTGCCGGCGAACGTGGCAATGGCGTGATCGGCCGTGGCCTGCTGCCGCAGGAACGCTGGGCGCTGCTCGAATACCTCAAGGTGCTGGGCGGCCCGCTGGAGCAACAACTGCCATGATTATCCGCTCGCAAAACAAGGACCGCTCCATGCTTGCTCGTCTCTGGCTACGCCTTGGCGCCTTTGTTGGCAAAACCCTGCTGTGGCTGCTGGGCCTGGGCCTGCTGGGGTGGGTGTTGGCCACGGCCTGGTTCGCCTGGCAGCACAGGGGCCCGGTGTCGGTGAAGGAACAGATCCCGCCGGGTGAAGCGGCGATGACCCAAGGCATCATCCAGACCGCCGTGCGCATCGTTGATCAGCATCGCGAAGGCACTCGCTACCTGCGTGATGCCCATGCCAAGGCCCATGGGTGCGTGAAAGCCGAGGTCAGCGTTCTGGCAGATCTCGACCCGGCCTTGCGCCAGGGCGTGTTTGCCGAGCCGGGCAAGACCTGGCAGGCGACGATGCGCCTGTCCAACGGCAACGCTTATCCGCAATTCGACAGCATCCGCGATGCCCGCGGCATGGCCATCAAGCTGTTGGATGTGCCGGGCAAGCAACTGATGGCAGATCAGCAAGCGCGCACCGAACAGGATTTCGTGATGTTCAGCCACCCGAACTTCTTTGTCAGCGATGTCGCGGAATACGCGCAAAACATCGGCGCGCAAGCGGATGGCAAGAAGGTCCTGGCTTTCTTTCCCAAGCTCGACCCGCGCAGTTGGCAAGTGCGTCACCTGTTTATCGCCCTGGCAACCCTGGCGCCCGCACCGGCCAGCCCGACGCAGACGACTTACTTTTCAGTGTCGCCCTACAAGTTTGGCGCGGCCAACGCCAAGTTTCGCGTCGCGCCAGATCCGCAAAGCTGCCCGGATTATGTGTTGCCCAAACAGAACCAGGCCCTGCCCAACTTCCTGCGCAGCGCGCTCAACCAGCAACTGTCCACCGACCGTGTAGATGCGTGTTTTGTGCTGCAGATCCAGCGGCAAAACCCGCAGGCGTTCATGCCGATCGAAGACACCAGCATCGAATGGAAGGAAAGCGACGCGCCGTATGAAACCGTGGCCAAGGTCAGGATTCCCGCCCAGGACTTCGACACGCCGGCGCAGAACCTGGCGTGCGATAACCAGTCGTTCAACCCCTGGTTCGGGCTGGAAGCGCACCGCCCCATCGGTGGCATCAACCGGCTGCGCAAAGCGGTGTACGAGGCCGTCAGCGATTACCGCCACAGCCGCAACGCACCGTAAGGCGCGTTAAATCGCAGGCCAAAAAAAACCCGCTCAATGAGCGGGTTTCTTTTGGCTACCTGGCGTTCAGTATTCCAGGTGACCGAATATGGCGCAGCGGACGGGACTCGAACCCGCGACCCCCGGCGTGACAGGCCGGTATTCTAACCGACTGAACTACCGCTGCGCGTAACACTTGAAGCGAATGGTGGGTGATGACGGGATCGAACCGCCGACCCTCTGCTTGTAAGGCAGATGCTCTCCCAGCTGAGCTAATCACCCTTCGTTTCGGTGTGGGCGCATCATACACCAAAAAATCGTAATGTCTTGATTTAAATGCAATTTATTTAAAAAAAGTTTAGCGCACGATTTTTTGCCATATTTCGGACAGAAAAAAAACCCGCTCAATGAGCGGGCTTTCTTTGGTTACCTGGCGTTCAGCATTCCAGGTGACCGAATATGGCGCAGCGGACGGGACTCGAACCCGCGACCCCCGGCGTGACAGGCCGGTATTCTAACCGACTGAACTACCGCTGCGCGTAACACTTGAAGCGAATGGTGGGTGATGACGGGATCGAACCGCCGACCCTCTGCTTGTAAGGCAGATGCTCTCCCAGCTGAGCTAATCACCCTTCGTTTCGGTGTGGCGCGCATTCTACGGAGCGACCCTAAGTCTGGCAAGCACTTTCTTAAATCTTTTTTTTCAGTCCTTCCAATGGCTTAGGCAGGGTTGGCCTGCGGCGTGATCAAGAGAATAATGCCCCCCTTTGTATAGAGGAGAGACTCACCCCATGTGGTTCAAGAACCTGCTTATCTATCGCCTGACCCAAGATCTGCCTGTTGATGCCGAGGCGTTGGAAGCGGCCATGGCCACCAAGCTGGCGCGCCCTTGTGCAAGCCAGGAGTTGACCACTTACGGTTTTGTCGCGCCTTTTGGTAAAGGTGAAGACGCCCCCCTGGTTCACGTCAGCGGCGATTTCCTGCTGATCGCCGCTCGCAAGGAAGAACGCATCCTGCCGGGTAGCGTGGTGCGTGATGCACTTAAAGAGAAAGTCGAAGAGATCGAAGCCGAGCAAATGCGCAAGGTCTATAAGAAGGAGCGCGACCAGATCAAGGATGAAATCATCCAGGCCTTCCTGCCGCGTGCCTTTATCCGTCGCTCGTCGACCTTCGCTGCAATCGCGCCGAAACAGGGCCTGATCCTGGTCAACTCGGCCAGCCCCAAGCGTGCCGAAGACCTGCTGTCGACCCTGCGTGAAGTGATCGGCACCCTGCCCGTCCGCCCTCTGACGGTAAAAACCGCACCAACTGCAATCATGACTGACTGGGTCACCACCCAGAAACCGGCTGATGACTTCTTCGTCCTCGACGAATGCGAACTGCGCGACACCCACGAAGACGGCGGCATCGTGCGCTGCAAACGCCAGGACCTGACCGGCGAAGAGATCCAGCTGCACCTGACCACCGGCAAGGTCGTAACCCAACTGTCCCTGGCGTGGCAGGACAAGCTGTCCTTCATGCTCGACGACAAAATGACAGTCAAGCGCCTGAAGTTCGAAGACCTGCTGCAAGACCAGGCGGAACAGGACGGCGGCGATGAAGCTCTGGGCCAACTGGATGCCAGCTTTACCTTGATGATGCTGACCTTCGGCGATTTCCTGCCGGCGCTGGTCGAGGCACTGGGCGGCGAAGAGACACCACAGGGCATCTAAGCAACACCGATCCAATGCGGGCACGGTCAGTGTGGGAGCTGGCTTGCCTGCGATAACGGAGTGTCAGCCAGAGGAGTGCCGACTGACACTCCGCTATCGCAGGCAAGCCAGCTCCCACATTTGATTGCATCGACAACTCGGAAATCGAATAAAAAAGGACATCCCCATGCGTGCACTCGCCGCCTTGAGCCGCTTTGTCGGCAACACCTTTGCCTACTGGGTGTTGATCTTTGCCGTTGTCGCCTTTCTCCAACCCAGCTGGTTCATCGGCCTGAAAAGCGCCATCGTCCCACTGCTGGGCCTGGTGATGTTCGGCATGGGGTTGACCTTGAAACTGGAAGACTTCGCCGAAGTCGCTCGCCACCCGTGGCGCGTGGCCTTGGGCGTGGTCGCGCATTTCGTGATCATGCCGGGCGTGGCATGGTTGCTGTGCCAGGCGTTCCATTTGCCTGCGGAAATTGCCGTTGGCGTGATCCTGGTCGGCTGTTGCCCAAGTGGCACGTCGTCCAACGTCATGACCTGGCTGGCCCGGGGTGACCTGGCGTTATCGGTGGCGATTGCCGCGGTCACCACCCTCCTCGCCCCGCTGCTCACACCGGCGTTGATCTGGCTGCTGGCCTCGGCCTGGCTGCCAGTGTCGTTCATGGAACTGTTCTGGTCGATCCTGCAAGTGGTGCTGCTACCCATCGTACTGGGCGTGGTCGCGCAGCGTTTGCTCGGTGATCGGGTAAGGCATGCGGTGGATGTGCTGCCACTGGTGTCGGTGGTCAGCATTGTGATCATCGTCGCGGCCGTGGTTGCCGCAAGCCAAGGCAAGATTGCCGAGTCGGGCCTGCTGATCATGGCCGTGGTGATGCTGCACAACAGCTTCGGTTACCTGCTGGGCTACTTCACCGGGCGCCTGTTCAAGTTGCCCTTGGCGCAACGCAAGTCGCTGGCCCTGGAAGTGGGCATGCAGAACTCCGGGCTGGGTGCCGCGCTGGCCAGTGCGCACTTTTCGCCACTGGCGGCGGTGCCCAGTGCGTTGTTCAGCGTCTGGCACAATATTTCCGGCGCATTGCTGTCGACCTATTTCCGCCGCATGAGCGAAAAGGAAGACCGCCGCGCCCTGGAAACCACGCCGTAACTTGATCGCCCGGTCCAATTTCGGCACTCTACCGAACTTCGCGGGGACGACCTCGCGACGCTATCAAGCGCTCACCCGGGGACGACCCCACTTTGATAGAAGCGAGGTCATCATGTCCTGGATCATTCTGTTTTTTGCCGGGTTGTTTGAAGTGGGCTGGGCCGTCGGCCTGAAGTACACCGACGGGTTCAGCAAGCCGCTGCCCACCGCCCTGACGATTGCCGCCATGGCTGTCAGCCTTGGGTTGTTGGGGCTGGCCATGAAGGAATTGCCGCTGGGCACCGCCTATGCCATCTGGACCGGCGTGGGGGCCGTGGGCACCGTGATTGCCGGGATTATCCTGTTTGGAGAATCCATGGCGTTGTTTCGGTTGGCGAGTGTGGCGTTGATTATTTGTGGGCTGATTGGCCTCAAGATCTCGACATAAGCCACTACCGCTATCGCAGGCAAGCCAGCTCCCACATTTGACTGTATTCACAATTCAAAATGTGGGAGCTGGCTTGCCTGCGATGATGCCCTGACAAACAACGACAAACTACCTGGCACTCCCCCGCAAACCGCCCACCACAGCGTGCAACTGCTCAGGCGTTGCCGCTTCCACAGCCACCGGCTCGCCCGCCACCAACACCACCCGCGACCAGATCCGATGAAACAAACCCTTGTTCGGATCACGGCTGAAGAAACTCCCCCACAACCCCTGCAATGCCATCGGGATCACCGGCACCGGCGTCTCCTCCAGGATGCGCGTCACCCCACCGCGAAACTCATTCATCTCGCCATCAGCTGTCAGCTTGCCTTCCGGGAAGATGCACACCAGCTCGCCATCCTTGAGGTACTGGGCAATGCGCGCGAACGCCTGCTCGTAGATCTGAATGTCTTCATGGCGCCCGGCAATCGGAATAGCCCCGGCGGTGCGGAAGATAAAATTGAGCACCGGCAAGCGGTAGATCTTGTAGTACATGACAAAGCGAATCGGCCGACGTACTGCGCCACCAATCAACAGCGCATCGACAAACGACACATGGTTGCACACCAGCAACGCCGCGCCTTCATCCGGGATGGCTTGCAGGTTGCGATGCTCCACGCGGTACATGGAATGGCTGAGCAGCCAGATCATGAAGCGCATGGTGAACTCGGGGACGATTTTAAAGATGTAAGTGTTAACCGCGATGTTGAGCAGCGACACCACCAGGAACAACTCGGGGATCGACAGCTTGGCCACGCTCAACAGCAGAATGGACACGATGGCCGAGACCACCATGAACAGTGCATTGAGAATGTTGTTCGCCGCGATCACCCGTGCCCGTTCGTTCTCGGCAGTACGCGACTGGATCAGCGCATACAGCGGCACGATGTAAAAGCCGCCGAACACCCCCAGGCCGAGGATATCGAACAGCACCCACCACGCCTGGCCGTAGCTGAGCACCGCGAGCCAATCGTTGGCTTGCACGTTCTGCGGGAAGCCGCCGGAGTGCCACCACAGCAGCAGGCCGAACACGGTCAGGCCAAACGAACCAAACGGCACCAGGCCGATTTCCACCTTACGCCCGGAGAGTTTTTCGCACAGCATCGAGCCCAAGGCGATGCCCACCGAGAACACCGTGAGGATCAAGGTCACCACGGTTTCGTCGCCGTACAACCATTCCTTGGCATAGGCAGGTATTTGCGTGAGGTAAATCGCGCCGACAAACCAGAACCATGAGTTGCCGACAATCGAGCGCGATACGGCCGGCGTCTGCCCCAGGCCCATGCGTAAAGTCGCCCAGGACTGAGTGAAGATATTCCAGTCCAGGCGCAGCTGCGGTGTCGAAGCCGCTGCGCGCGGGATGCTGCGGCTGGCCAGGTAGCCCAGCACCGCCACGGCCACAATCGCCACCGCCACCACCGGCGCGTAATGGGTGGAAGACATCATGATCCCGGCACCGATGGTGCCGGCCAAAATTGCCAGGAACGTGCCCATCTCCACCAGGCCGTTGCCGCCCACCAACTCATCGTCGTGCAATGCCTGGGGCATGATCGAGTACTTCACCGGGCCGAACAGCGCCGAGTGAGTGCCCATGGCAAACAGCGCCAGCAGCATCAGTTCAAGATGATTGGTCAGAAAACCCGTCGCGCCCACCGCCATGATCACGATCTCGCCGATCTTGATCGCGCGGATCAACGCGTCCTTGTTGAATTTCTCGCCAAACTGCCCGGCCAACGCCGAGAACAGGAAGAACGGCAGGATAAACAACAAAGCACACAGGTTGACCCAGATGGAGCGGTCACCCTCGATGGTGAGCTTGTAAAGGATGGCCAGGATCAGCGACTGCTTGAAGATGTTGTCGTTGAACGCGCCCAGCAACTGGGTGATGAAAAACGGCAAGAAGCGCCGCGTGCGCAGCAAGGTGAATTGGGAAGGATGGCTCATCGTCGTCCGTGTTCCTGCGTGGCCTTTATTTATCAGGCCACGACTTTACCTAATCCTGCTTACTTATTCGCTAGCCCGGCAATACAAGGCGAAACAAAAAGCTCGCCTTTATAAGCGCCCTGCACGGTGCGCTTGGCCACGATCAGCCACATCAGCGCCAGCGCAACCACCAGCACACTGCCAAACACACTGAAAAACGCCAGATGTAACAGGCTCGCCAATTTAAGCGTGGCCAAGGCGTAAACCCCCAATGGGAAGGTGAAGCCCCACCAGCCCAGGTTGAACGGGATACCGGCGCGCAGGTAACGCAGGGTGATCAACACCGCAATCAACATCCACCACAAGCCGAAGCCCCACAGGGTGATGCCCGCAATCAGGCCCAGGCCGTGGGCCATTTCACCGACACTGGCCAGGCCATTGGCGGCAAAGATCGCGGGGGCATCCGTACCGAGCAGCAACATGCCCAGGGCACCGGTACCGATCGGGCCCAGGGCCAACCAGCTCGACGCGGCCATATTGGCGTGAGGCAACTTATGCAAGGCCATGCGCAGCATCAGGATGGTCAGGATGCTGAACGCTACCGGCAGGGAAAACGCCCACAGCACGTAGCTGGTCACCAACATCACCAGCTGCGAATGGGCATCGGCCAAGTGCGGCGCAAGCAAGCCGCCGCTGGCCGCCGCCACTTCGGCCGCCACCACGGGCAACAGCCAGACGGCGGTCATCTGGTCGATGCTGTGCTCCTGGCGCGTGAACATCATGAACGGGATCAGCACGCCGCAGGCCAGGGACATGGCCACGTCCAGCCACCACAATGCCTCGGCCAACGGGATCACATCACCGCCCCAGCGCGGCATGCCGAACAGCAGCAAGCCGTTGAGAATGGTCGCCAGCCCCATGGGGATGGTGCCGAAGAACATCGAGACCGTTGAGTGCCCGAAGATGCGTCGCGCCTCGTGGAAAAACATCACCCAGCGGGCGGCGTAGAGCACGCTGAACAGCACAAACAAGCCGATGGTGAACAGCCACAGGCCCTCGGCGACGGCATGCAAGCCGGGCAGGTTGACTGGCAGCTGGGCCAAGGCCAGGGCCAGCACACCGGTGCCCATGGTCGCGGCAAACCAGTTCGGGGTGAACTGGCGAATCACTTCCCGGGGACGGGCCAGGTGACTGAAGGGTTTGTAGCGGTGAGTGGTCGAGCAGGTCATGGGTTAATCCTCTTCCTCATATGAGGTTGAGGCCATGATAGAACCTGATCGAATATCTATATAACGGGTAATATCTCTAACTGTTATCTATTTTATCTATATTAACCATGATCATGCCCTCACCCTTGCTGGCGCCGAGTCCCGCCACCACAACCCACCAAGGGCCCCGAGAGACAGCAAGATAAGCACCGCACCGTAGCCGTCCGTGGTCGCGACCAAGCCAAACACGCGGCTCAGGTTGCCCGCCAACAACGCCGGCACGCAAAACGCCAGGTAGCTCAATACATAGAACGCCGACATCAGGCCCGCCCGCTCATGGGGCAACGCCAGGCCCACGATGCTGCGCACACTGCCCATGAAGCCGCCGCCGAACCCCAGGCCTGCGATCACACTGGCGACAAAGAACAGCCACAGGCTGGCGGTGTTTACGGCAACCAGCAGCAACCCCACGCCCACGGCCAGCAGTGCAGCCGACACGCGCATGACCCTGTCAGCCGCGTGGTTGCGCAGGCTGTAGATCATCACCGCGCCGCTCAAGGTCACCACCGCCACCAGCCCGCCGCCGATCAAGTGCGAGGTCGACCCGGTGGCGACACGCACCAACGACGGTGCCAACGAGGAAAAGAACCCACCCAGCGCCCACACGGCCACATTCAATGGCATCGCCAGCCCCAACGCGCGGCGCGCCTGCGGCGGCACATGCAGGGTTGGCGCCAGGGACTTCAAGGCGCCGGGTATGCGACTGACCGTTTCAGGCAGGCGCCACACATACAGAGCCTGCAACACCATCAAGCCCAGCAGGGTGTAGTAGATCAATTGGGTTGGCCACGGCGCGAACTCCACCAGCAGCCCGCTGCCCAGGCCACCACTGGCCATGCCGAGCATCGGTGCAAGGCTGTTGAGCATCGGGCCGCGGACGCGGTCGGTATCGAGCAGCGTCGCACTCAATACCGCTGTGGCAGTGCCAGTCGCGAAGCCCTGCAGCGCGCGGGCGGCCAGCAGGCAGGCGGTGCTGTCCGCGTTGATAAACAGCAGCATCGCCACACTATTGAGCAGCAGCGCGACGAAGATCACCGGCTTGCGCCCCAGGTAATCCGAGAGCGACCCCACCGTCAGCAGGGCCGCCAGCAGGCTCACGGCATAGACACCAAAGATGGCCGTGAGCATGGCCGCCGAAAAATGCAGGTGGTCTTGATACACCTGGTACAACGGCGTCGGCGCGCTGGAGGCGGCGAGAAAGGTCAGCACCATGATCACTAGAAACGCCAGGCTGGACCGCTGAGAGATGACACTGGGCATGGGCACGCTCCGTTAAAGCTAATATTTTGCTTTTATGCAGTGTGCTATTCGCTGGCGCTTAAAGCAAATTCTTTGTGTTAAGGTCTTGCCCATGGCGATCAAAGAAGGCCTCCGCCCGGGGGGCCGCAGTGCCCGGGTACAAGAATCCGTCCACAGGGCGGTGCGCGAATTGCTGGAGGCCCATGAGCGTTCCAGCGTCACCGTGCCGATGATTGCGGCATGTGCAGGCGTCACGCCGTCGACCATTTACCGGCGCTGGGGCGATCTGTCAGTACTGCTCGCCGACGTCGCCCTGGCCCGTATGCGCCCCGATACCGAACCGGCCAACACCGGCAGCCTGCGTGGCGACCTGCAAGCCTGGGCCGAGCAATACCTGGATGAGATGAGTTCGGACGTAGGCCGCAACATGATGCGCGACGTGCAAAGCAGCCCGACGCCAGGGTATTGCGTGAGCATCCTGAGTGGGCAGTTGCAGGTGATTGTTGACCGCTACCCGCAGGAACAGCCACCGAGCGTTGACCATCTGATCAACCTGCTCGCCGCACCGACGGTGTTTCGTATTCTATTTTCGGCCCAGCCTTTGGCGGTAGAAGAACTGCATACCCTGATCGAACTGGCACTGAAAATCTAAGGCACGTGCGCCGACCAGAATGTGGGAGCTGGCTTGCCTGCGATGCAGACACCTCCGTACACCCGTCAAGCGAAGTCGATACCATCGCAGGCAAGCCAGCTCCCACATTTGTTCTGTGTGCATCCAATAAAAAACGGCCTCTGATGAGGCCGTTTTGTTATTTCCAATCCCACATCATGTACGCATCCCACGCCCACTCACCAGCAACCGCGCACAACCGATATACAGCACCACGGTCGCAACGATCATAAAGGTGATCGCCACACTGATCTTGATATCCGACACGCCCAGAATGCCGTAGCGGAAGGCGTTGACCATGTGCAGCACCGGGTTGGCCAGGGACACCGTCTGCCAGAACGGCGGCAGCAAGGTGATGGAGTAAAACACCCCGCCCAGGTAGGTCAGCGGCGTGAGCACGAAGGTCGGGATGATGGAAATATCATCGAAGTTGCGTGCGAACACGGCGTTGATAAAGCCCAGCAGCGAGAAGATCGTCGCCGTCAGCACCACCACCAGAATAGTGACACCCAGGTGATGCACCTGCAGCTGGGTAAAGAACAGCGACAGCAGCGTCACGATCACTCCCACCATCAGGCCACGCAACACGCCGCCCAAGGTGTAGCCGATGAGGATGGTGTGCGGTGACACCGGCGAAACCATCAGCTCTTCAATGGAGCGCTGGAACTTGCTGCCAAAGAAACTCGACACCACGTTGCCATAGGAGTTGGTGATCACCGACATCATGATCAGGCCCGGCACGATGTATTCCATGTAGGTGAAGCCACCCATGTCGCCGATCTGCCGGCCGATCAGGTTACCGAAGATCACAAAGTACAGGACCATGGTGATCGCCGGTGGCAGCAGGGTCTGCGGCCAGATCCGGGTAAAGCGCTTCACTTCGCGATAAACAATGGTTTGCAGCGCGACAAGGTTGGGTTGCAGTTCGGAACTCATACCGCCACCTTCGCCAGATTTTTCTCCACCAGGGACACGAACAACTCCTCAAGGCGATTGGTTTTATTACGCAGGCTCAGCACTTCGATGTTCTGAGTCGCCAACTGGGTGAACAGCGCGGTGATGCCCATGGCCTTATCCACCTGCACCTCCAGGGTGTGGCTGTCCACCAGCCGGCTTGGATAGCCGAGCAACTGCGGCGCCACCGACAGGTTGTTCTTCAGGTCGAGCAGGAAGGTTTCCACATGCAACTGGCCCAGCAGGTTGCGCATGCTGGTGTTCTCGACAATGGTGCCGTGGTCGATGATGCCGATGTTGCGGCACAACTGCTCAGCCTCTTCCAAGTAGTGGGTGGTGAGGATGATGGTGATGCCCTTCTCGTTCAGTTCGGTGAGGAAGGTCCACATCGAGCGGCGCAGCTCGATATCCACGCCGGCGGTAGGTTCGTCGAGGATCAACAGACGCGGCTCATGCACCAGGGCGCGGGCGATCATCAGGCGTCGCTTCATGCCACCGGACAACGAGCGCGAGGGTACGTCACGCTTGTCCCACAGGCCCAGTTGGGTCAGGTACTGCTCGGCGCGTTCCTTGGCGACTTTCGCCGGAATGCCGTAGTAGCCGGCCTGGGTCACGACAATGTCGAAGGTCTTTTCGAACTGGTTGAAATTGAATTCCTGGGGCACCACGCCAATGGAGCGCTTGAGCGCTGCCGGGGATTTGTCCAGGTCATGACCGAAGATATTCACCGTGCCGCTGGTCTTGTTGACCAGGGTGGAGAGAATGCCGATGGTGGTGGATTTGCCGGCACCGTTGGGGCCGAGCAAGGCGAAGAAGTCACCTTCGGCAACGTCCAGATCGATACCACTCAGGGCCTGGAAACCGTTGCCGTAGGTTTTGGTTAGCTGCCGGATGGACAGAGCGGAACTCATATGGAAGTACGCACCAAAGAAGGGAATAGAAAGAATAGATGAAGGCACACCGCAGGTAGTTCAACCGGCGATGCAGTGCGAGCATGGTGCGTGCCCATGCCGCACAAGTACAGTCACCCGTATTAATAGTGTGTATTAAGTCAACGCGGTCATCACCGCCTTGCGGTAGGCCGGGCGCTGCTGCAGGCGCTGGTACCAGGCCTCCAGATGGGGCATGGCAGGGCGTTCGATGGGCATCTCGAACCAGGCGTAGATGAAGCAGCCCAAGGGAATATCGCCCATGCCGAACGCCTGGCCGGACAGGTAGGGTTGCTCGGCGAGGGCTTGTTCGACGGTTTTGAGCGCGTCGATACAGGCTTGGCGCCCGGCATTGATGCTGCCCCAGTTTTGCTGGTCAGCCGGGGTGCGCACGATGCCCCAGAACACCGCTTTGAACGGATCGGCGAGCGTGGAAGTGGTCCAGTCCATCCACTTTTCGGCGTTGGCCCGGGCTTGCAGGTCGCTGGGGTAAAAGTCCGATGCCTGCTTGGCACACAGGTAACGCACGATGGTGTTGGATTCCCACAGCACAAAGTCGCCATCTTCGATCACCGGCACCCGGCCATTGGGGTTCATGGCCCGGTATTGCGGGGTATCGACCACACCAAAAGCCCCGCCCGCATCAATTGCTTCATAGTCCAGGCCGAGTTCCTCGGCGCACCACAGTGCTTTCCTGACGTTTGATGAATTTTTACGACCCCAGATCTTCAGCATGACCGCGCCTTATCGTTGATGAACATGGCTTGATGAACGCAGCAGCATACGCCGGTTCAGCCGCGGCTTAAATCGCCCTGCATATCGCCGAGCAAGGTGGGCGCATCGTCGCCAAACAGGTGCGGGTAGCACTGGCGGATATGCCCGAAGAAAAATGCTTCGGGTACGTCAGCAAATTGCCCGTGGTCCACCACGTACTCCATAGAACGCTGGCCCTGGCGATTGAACGCGTGGAACACGCTGTCGTGCAGCCCATCGAATTCCAACGGCGGCACGTCGAACACTTCGCACAGTTGCTGGTTGAACGCCGGAGTGGCCTTGACCCAGCGGCCGTTCAGGTAAAGCTCGGTATAACCGTGCATGGCGAACACGTCACTTTTGAGCAGAGCGAGCAGTCGCGGTGTGGACAGGTGGTTGCGCACGTCCGCCAGGCCAATGCGTGCGGGAATGCCGCAGTGGCGCGCGCAAGCGGCGAGCAACGTAGCTTTGGGCACACAGTAGCTTTCGCCGGCCGCCAGGGCGAAGCTGGCGCTCAAGGTGTTGGGGTCACGGCTGAAGGTATAGGGGTTGTAGCGAATGGCCTCGCGCACGGCGTAGTAAAGACTGACTGCCTGGTCACTTAAATCCGGGCGGGTTCCGCGATGTTTCTCGGCGAACTCCACCACCACAGGGTGGTCACTATCGATGAAGCGGCTGGGACTCAAGTACGTATTCATGAGCTTGATCTCCGAGGGGAGCCTGGAGTTTAACCACCAGGCCTGCCAGAGAGATAACGACGATTCGGCCAAATGCCGGCGCCGGCTGATGGGTTGCCCAGTACACCTTGTTACACCCTGATCACCCGGCTTGTTCGGATGCCGACTAAGCTCCCTGGTGGTTTCGCCCCTGGTTCACGGAGGATTGAATATGCTGTTGTTGTGGATACTGGTGCTGGTGGTCGGCATTGCCTACCTGGCACACCGCCGTACTGCCCCCCTGCCCGCCCTGGGTGTGGTCGCCGTCTACCTGCTGGCGATGGGCGCCTGGAGCCACGCACCGGGTTGGCTGCTGCTGATCTTCTGGGTACTCCTGGCCGTGGTGGCCGCGCCTTTGTTGCTGCCTGACCTGCGCCGCCAATACTTCACCAAGCCGCTGTTCAGCTGGTTCCAGAAAGTGCTGCCGCCGATGTCCGAGACCGAGCGCGATGCGATTGATGCCGGTACCGTGTGGTGGGACGGCGAGCTGTTCAGTGGCCGCCCGGACTGGGACAAATTGCTGGCCTACCCCAAGGCGCAATTGACCGAGGAAGAGCAGGCGTTCATCGACGGCCCCACCGAAGAACTCTGCGCCATGGTCAGCGACTGGGAAATCGGCCAGGCCATGGACCTGCCGCCGCAAGCCTGGGAACACATCAAGACCCATGGCTTCTTCGCCCTGATCATTCCCAAGGAGTACGGTGGCAAGGGCTTCTCCGCCTATGCCCACTCCCAGGTCGCCATGAAGCTCGCGACCCGCAGCGGTGACCTGGCCTCCACCGTGATGGTCCCCAACTCCCTCGGCCCCGCCGAACTGCTGCTGCACTACGGCACCGAGGAACAGCGCAATCATTACCTGCCGCGCCTGGCCCGTGGCGACGACATCCCGTGCTTCGCCCTCACCGGCCCGCTGGCCGGCTCCGATGCGGGCGCCATGCCCGACACCGGGGTGATCTGCAAAGGGGAATGGGAAGGCAAGGAAACCCTCGGCCTGCGCCTGAACTGGGAAAAGCGCTACATCACCCTCGGCCCGGTAGCGACCTTGCTCGGCTTGGCCTTCAAGGCCCATGACCCGGACCACCTGCTGGGTGAAGAAGAAGACCTGGGCATCAGCCTCGCGTTGATTCCTACCGACACCCCTGGCGTGGAAATCGGCCGTCGTCACCTGCCGCTTGGCGCCGCCTTCATGAACGGCCCCAACTCCGGCAAGGATGTGTTTATCCCTCTGGAATACCTGATCGGTGGCCAGGAGATGCTCGGCAAGGGCTGGATGATGTTGATGAACTGCCTGTCGGTCGGCCGTTCGATCTCGCTGCCCGCCGTCGGCACCGGCGCTGCCAAGTTCACCAGCCTGGTGACCGGCCAATACGCCCAGGTGCGCGAACAGTTCAACGTACCGCTGTCGGCCTTCGAAGGGATCCAGGAAGCCCTGGCACGCATCGGTGGCAACGCCTGGCTGATGGACAGTGCGCGCATGCTCACCGCCAACGCCGTGGACCTGGGCGAGAAGCCGTCGGTGTTGTCGGCGATCCTCAAGTATCACCTGACCGAACGCGGCCGTGAGTGCATCAGCCACGCCATGGACGTGCACGGCGGCAAGGGCATCATCATGGGCCCCAACAACTACCTGGGCCGCAACTGGCAGGGCGCACCAATCTTTATCACCGTGGAAGGCGCCAATATCCTTTCGCGTAACCTGATGATCTTCGGCCAGGGCGCCATTCGCTGCCACCCCTTCGTGCTCAAGGAAATGGCCCTGGCCGGCCGCGAAGACCATGACCAGGCGTTGAAGGAATTCGACGGCCTGCTGATGCAACACATCGGCTTTGCCGTCAGCAACGCCGCCAGCACCCTGGTGCTGAACCTGGGCTTCGGGCACTTCGAAAAAGCCCCGGGCAACCGGTTGAGCCAGGGCTACTTCCGTGCCCTGAACCGCCAGGCGGCTGCGTTTGCACTGCTGGCCGACCTGAGCATGATGTTGCTGGGTGGCGAGCTCAAGCGCCGCGAACGCCTGTCCGCCCGCCTGGGTGATGTGCTCAGCCACATGTACCTGGCCTCGGCGGCGCTCAAGCGTTATCACGACCTGGACTCGCCGGACCATCTGGAGCCGCTGTTTGCCTGGGCCATGGAAGAAAGCCTGGGCGAATCGGAACGCGCACTGGATGAGCTGCTGAGCAACTTCCCGAACAAGGTGCTGGGCTGCCTGTTGCGGGTGATCGTGTTCCCGTTCGGGCGTCGTCATACCGGGCCGTCCGACGCTCTGGATGCCGAAGTGGCAGCCGTGATCGGCCGCGCCAAAGGCGACCCGACCCTGGAAGAATTGCTGGCCGGCTGTTATCGCCCGCAATCAGCAGAAGATCCCGTGGGCGCCCTGCAACATGCCTACGACCTGCTCGGTGCCAGCCACCCCTTGCAGAAAAAACTCCACAGCGCGCTCAAAAGCGGCCAGGTCAAGCCGGCTGCCGGCGAGCATGCCATCGACGCGGCCCTGCAGGCCGGCGTGCTGCAACCGGCCGAGGCGCAAACCTTGCGCGATGCCGAGGCTGCGCGACGCAAGGTGATCGACGTGGATGATTTCAGCAAGGAAGAGCTGATGCAGGCAGAAGATAAAGTCCGCTGAGTCGAGCGGTCATATAAAAACGGGCGCGAGAGGCTTATACTCTCGCGCCCGTTTTTGCTTTAGAGGCCTTATCTCGTGTCCAACGTCGTTGCCGATCATCTTGTCTTGCTCGACCACTTGCGCAGCATCCTGGTTGCCGTCGGCGAAGCCGAACAGGTACCCGAGGAAAGCCACTCGCTGTTCCTGGAGCGTTTCGACGAACTGCGCGCCCTGTTGCCAATCGACCCGATCGAAAGCCAGTACCTGGGCCAGGACCTGATGAGCCAGGTCATCCTGCGCTACCCGCAAATCGCCCACCTGGTGCCCCGTGACCTGCTGTGGTTCTTTGGCGGCGACTGCCTGCACTTCATGCCCGACGAAGAACTGGACCTGTACCAGGCCCTGGAAGAACGTCGCTATGAAGCCGAACAGAACGACGAACCGTTCGACTGGAACCAGGAAAAACAGCTGCTGGCGATGCCTCAGGACCAGAGCAAGCACTGACAACTATGCTCGTTCCTACGCTCTGCGTGGGAACCTATCCTGTGACGCTCTGCGTCACCCGTGCACAGGCATAAAGGCAGGACGCGGAGCGTCCAGGTGGCATTCCCACGCAGAGCGTGGGAACGAGCAACCGCGCTCCTACCGTCGGCGCAGCGTGGGCTCCCTGGCCATGCACTCCACCAGATAATCGATAAACACCCGCAACTTCGGCGGCAGGTAACGTGTGGGCGAATGCAGCAACCACGCCTCGCCATGGTACGACGCAATAAAATCCCACCCCGGCAACACCTGCACCAAATCTCCTGCTTCCAATGCGTGCCGCGCGGTGAAATACGGCAAGCTGGCAATCCCGACATGCTGCAACGCAGCCTCCAGTCGCACCCCGGTGTGGTTCGCCGCATACCGGCCGCGTACGCCGACCGTTACCGCCTTGCCAGCCTGGCGGAACTTCCAGCGTGAATCTCCCGGTGTCTCACCCAGATAAATGCAACTGTGCCCGAGCAGATCATGGGGATGGCTCGGTGTACCGTGCTCGGCCAAGTACTGTGGCGTCGCGCACAGCAAATGTTCGATGGGCAACAGTTGGCGCCCGACCAAACCTGGCGGTGGGCTGTCGGTGATGCGGATGCTCAAGTCGACGTTGTCGTCGATCAAATCCACATGCCTGTCTTCCAGGATCAATTGCACATCCACCTTGGGATAGCGCCGCAAAAATTCCGGCATATGCGGGTGCACCACAAATCGCCCCACCGCCTTGGGCACACTGACCCGCACCAGCCCCTCGGCTTCATGGGTAAATTGCCCACTGATTTCCATCACCGAGCGCGCCGCATTGACCATCTCCTGGCAACGCTTGAACACCTCCTCGCCGCCCTCGCTCAGGCGCAGCTTGCGCGTGGTACGTTGCAGCAGGCGCGTGGCCAGGGCTTGTTCCAGGCGCGAGATGCTGCGGCTCACCGCCGAAGGTGAAACGCTGAGTTGCCGCGCCGCTTCGGAGAAGCTGCCGGTTTCCACGACCTTGACGAAAATCGCCATTTCACCCAATAGCGGCAAAGGAAGATTGATGCTCATGACGCACAGGTCCATTGATAATTGAGCGGATTATCACCCATCTGCGCACTATTTATACTGCCCACAGAACCCTGATGCGGATGTAGATGATGACCGAGCGCCTGTTTTTTACCCACGACCACCTGACGGCCGAGCTGGAAGTGCTCAGTTGCACCCCGTACGAAGAGCAATTCGCCGTGATTGTGCAGTCGACCATTTTCCATCCCCAAGGCGGAGGCCAGCCGTCCGACACCGGCTGGCTCGGCGACAGCCAGGTGCTGCGAGTCATGCAGGAAGCCGAACAGGTGGTGCACTACGTCGACCGACCTCTGGAGCCCGGCCTCGTCGTTGCACGAGTCGACGCACAGCGGCGCGCCTTGCATACGCGTCTGCATTCGGCGGGGCACTTGATTGGCAATGCCGGCGAACGCCTGGGCTGGATGCCGATCAAGGCCCACCATTGGCCCGGCGAAGGCAAGATCACTTTTATCCGTGGCGAGACCGCGCAAGACATGGATGCGCAGGCGCTCCAGCAGTGGGTCAACACATGGATCGCCGCCGACTATGCCCGCCATATGACGCTGGAAGACGGCACCCGCGAAGTCGGCTTCGGCGAATTACCGACGTACGCCTGTGGCGGCACTCATGTTCAAGCGTTGAGCGAACTGGGCCAGGTAACGATCCTGGCGTTGTCGGAGAAAAAAGGCGCGCTCTCGGTGCGCTACAGCCTCGCTGATACCCTGACACTGTAGGAGCGAGCTTGCTCGCGAAGACCGTTAACGATAACGCGGGATACCTGATTCCCATCGGCGCCCTTTCGTTTTTCGCGAGCAAGCGCGCTCCTACAGGGCCACGCTCGGCTGGCCCGATTCATTGATGAACGACTTCAACGTCGACACCGTCGCCGCCGGGTCACGCGGATCACTGATCGCCCGAAAATTCGTCAACATGGTGTTGGCCGCCAACTCCACCGACACATACCCACGCTGGCGACTGTCGAAAAACTTCACATGGGGGTTGAGCGGCATGATCTTCATGAACGCGTCGTAGGGAGGGCCATCTGAGGTGACCGACGAGCCGACGAACTCGGTGGCGACCACCGCCGAGTCTGGCCTGTCGGCGTCGAGATGCAGGTCGGTGGCCCAGAACGAATGAATATCCCCTCCCCAGAACACCGGGTTCTTCACGCGATTGCGCACGATCGACGCCAGCATCCGTGAGCGGTTCGCCATGTAGCCATCCCAACCATCGGTCCAGCGGCCAAGCTTATGGTTGGTCAAGTCACGCTGCATCAGCGGCGCCACCAGCAAATCCTGGGCGATGACATTCCACTGCGCACTGGACTGGGCAAACCCCTGGTCCAGCCAAGACTCTTGCTGCCAGCCGAGCAACGTGCGGCCAGGGTCACGCAGGTCGCTGCAAGGGGTGGTGACAATATGCCCTTGGTGGCTGCCATTGGCCGCGATGCAGGGTTGCTCGGAACGGTACTGGCGACCGTCGAGCACATGAAAACGCACGAGCCGCCCATAGTCCAGGCGCCGGTAGATGCGCATGTCCGGCCCCTTCGGCACGCTGCTGGCACGCAGGGGCATGTGTTCGTAAAACGCCTGGTACGCCGCGGCCCGTTGCTTGAGAAACTGCGCCACCGCCACCTTCGGGTCCTGGGACCAGCGGTTGGCGTAGTCATTCTGTACTTCGTGATCGTCCCAGGTTACGACGCTGGGAGCCGCGGCGTGCAGGGCCTGCAGGTCTGGATCAGTCTTGTACAGTGCGTAGCGGTTGCGGTAATCACTCAGGCTTTGCGCATTGCCGCTGCCGTGCGAACGAAACACCTTGCCCGACTCCGCAGCATAGGAACTGTCGTAGATGTAATCACCGAGGAAAAACACCAGGTCCGGCTGCTCGGCGGCAAGGTGTCGGTAGGCGCTGAAATAGCCACGTTCCCAGTGCGAGCAGGACACAAACCCCAGCCGGGCCGAGGCCATGGCCTGCAGCGGCGGCATCGTGCGCGACTGGCCCACCGGGCTCTGCGCACCGAGCCCTTCAAACTGGTACCAATACGGCCGATCTGCCGCCAGCCCCGCCACTTCGACATGCACTGCGTGAGCGAAACGCGGCGTCGCCAGTACTTCGCCCTGCTTCACAATGCGCGTCATCGCCGCATCGCTGGCCACCCGCCAACGCAGCGGCACCGAGCGACTCAGGCCGCCACGGCCATCCGCGGCGTTGAACAACGGCGCCAGGCGCGTCCAGATCACAAAGCCATCTGGCAACGGGTCACCGGAAGCCACGCCGAGGGTGAACGGATAATCCACCCCGGCACTGCGCGCAAACGGGCTGAGAATCGAAAACGCGGTAGCGACCGCCAGCCCGCCAAGGACCCGGCGCCGGCCGTGGTCCACTTCGCCGCTCACAGGCAGCGCTCCCAGACATCACGCACGGTGGCAAACCCGAGCATGTCCTCATACACGCCGTTCTTTAAAAACGCCTGGCGCATGCAGCCTTCATAACGCAGGCCGATCTTCTCCATGACCCGCGCCGATTCCTTGTTGCGCGCGAAACACTGGCTGCCCACGCGCTGCAACCCTAGCGCCTCGAACCCGAAGTCCATCACCGCGCTCGCCGCTTCAGCCGCATATCCCTGGTTACGGCAGTGCGCCGCCACCCAGCCACCCAAGTGCCCATAGTGATGGCGAGCATTGATGCGCAGGCTGACCATGCCGACCAATTCGTCGGTGCCGCGCACATGCATCCCCAGGTTCAGCAGCTCACCGGTGCGGTACTTGTCAGCGATCCCCGCAATAAAATCCTGCGCGGTTTCCAAGGTGTAGGGCGATGGAATGTTCGCCGTGTTGTCGGCAATTTTCGGCCCGTTGGCAAGCGTGAAAAGCACCTGCGCCTGATGCATTTGCAGGGTGCGCAACAGCAGTCGCGGGGTCGTCAATTGAGGCAATGCAGTAGGCATGGAGGCCGGCTCTCAAGATAAATTTCTCAAGCATGGATGCCCCGAGTGTCAGTTTCATTACGCCCGAAAACTGACCGGTAAGTTTTCTGAAAGACGCGTCCTAGAGCCTCTAAACGGTCAATTAAAGTTAACCAATCGGTCATTTTTGGCTGTTAGCGTTTTGCCCCTAATTCAATGACGGGGTAACGGAATGAGAACCTGGGACGAACCCAAGAAACGCAAGGCGCACATCGAGCTGATCCCGATGATCGACGTGATGATGTTCCTGCTGGTGTTTTTCGTACTGGTGAGCCTGAACGTGATTCCCGCGCTCGGCATGAAGACCCAATTGCCCAGCGCCAGCAGTTCGCAGCAGCTCAAGCCGCAAAACAAATTCATCCTCACCCTGGGCCTGGAAGGCCAGTTGCAACTGGACGGCAAGGACCTGACGGTGGAGGCCCTGGTGCCGGCGCTGAAGGCGGCCGAAAAGCCCGATACCAAGTCGACGATCATCGTCAACAGCGACAAAGGCGTGGAGGTTTCGCGCCTGGTGGAAGTGATGGACACCCTGCGCCTGGGTGGCTTCACCTCCGTGTCCATCGCCACGCGTAAGTCCTGATCATGTACGTTCTGTTTCGTGCGCGTCAGCTGCTGGGCAGTGTTCCGGCCCTGATCGCCCTGGTGCTGATTGCACTGGGTATCCAGTCCCAGACGTTGAAGGTCGAGCCGGTGTATGACGAGTCGGCGGTCGAATTGGCCTTGGTTGAGCCGGAACCGGAAGTCATACCGGAACCGGTGGTGGAGCAAGAACCGCCACCGCCGGTGATCGAAGAGGAAGAGGCCGAGCCGGCGCCCCCGCCGCCACCGCCCAAGCCGCTGCCAAAACCCGAACCCAAGCCAAAGCCAAAACCTGTGCCCAAGCCTGCGCCCGTCGTCGCCAAGCCCGTGCCGACGCCGCCACCGGTGGCCGCCAAGCCAGCCCCGGCCGCCGTCACCCAAGCGGCACCGACGCCTGCCCCACCGGCGCCACCGAAGGTCGATGGCCAGGCCCTGGAAAGCGGTTACCTCAAAGGCTTGCGCAACGAACTGGACACCTACAAGCAGTACCCCACCGGGCGCCAGGCGTCCCTCGAACGCCCGAGCGGCGAGGTGGTGGTGTGGCTGTTGGTAGACCGTCAGGGCCGCGTCCTCGACTCAGGTTTACAAACCCAGGCCTCGAGCATGTTGCTCAACCGGGCAGCCACCAACAGCTTGCGTCGCATCAAGCAAGTCAAACCGTTCCCCGAGCAAGCCTTCGGGGGGCGCAATGAGCAGCGCTTCACCGCCACCTTCAACTACAGCGTGCAATAAGCACCCGACACCAGGACGACAGTGATGAAGTTCACCCGTATTCATCTGGCACTTGTGGCCGCGACCAGCATGAGCCAGGGACTGGTCATGGCAGAGACCAGCGACAGTGATGTCGGCACCATTGGGGTACAAGGCAAGGCGACCGCCGGGGGCGGTTACATGGTGCCGGAGGAAAGCATCAAGGGCCGCTCCACAGTGACCAAGGAAGCACTGGATAAACAGGCGGCCACCGGCAATGCCATCGACAAACTCAAGTACACCCCAGGCTTGAACATCTCCAGTGAAGACAACACCGGCCTGTCGGGCTTTCGCTTCACCATGCGCGGCATGAACTCCGACCAGGTGGGCATGTCGGTGGACGGCATGCCGATCAACGACTCCGGCAACTACGCGCTGTATTCCAACCTGCTGGGCGACCCGGAAAACATTGACCAGATCTTCGTCACCCAGGGCGCTTCGGAATCCGACGGCCCGCACATTGGTTCCAGCGGCGGCAACATTGGCATCGTGACCATTCGCCCGACCAAGGAAACCGGCGCCTTCGTCAAACAGGTCGTCGGCAGCAATGCCACGCGCAAGACCTTTGCCCGCCTCAATACCGGCGAAATCAACGGCCTGAGCAACTGGCTGTCGGTGTCCCATACCGAAGGTGAGATGTGGCGCGGTTCGGGCGCGGTACGCGCGGACAAGGTGGAGTGGAACAGCTTTTTCGACGCTGGCAATGGCAACACCGCCAACCTGATCCTCAAGTACCACGAGCAGGACAACAACAGTTACAGCCAGTTGACCAAGGCGCAGTTCCAGCAATATGGCCGCAAGTACGACCCTTATCCGGCAACACCCAGCGTGGGCAGCAACGGCAAGTACAACAGCTATTACGCCCTGGCGCAGAACCCGTTCCAGACGTTCACCGCCGTGCTCAACACCCAGTTCAAACTGGCCGATAACCTCGCACTGTCGGTGATCCCGTATTACTACTGGGGCAATGGCAGCGGCGTCGGTTCATCCAGCTATGCCCTCAACCGTGGCTCCAACCAGGGCGGTGTGTTCGACCTCGGCAACCTGCCCACGGCCGCCCAATACAACGCCGACGGCACACCCAACAGCGGCGTGTACTACCGCCCTTCACGCACGCAAACCTGGCGTCCGGGCATCACCACCAAGCTGACCTGGGACCTTGGCGACCACAGCCTGCAATTCGGTTACTGGTACGAGCGCGCACGCCAGAGCCAGACCCAGCCGTTCATTCCGCTCAAGAGCAACGGCAAGCCAGTGGATACCTGGCCAGATTCCAACAGCGCCATCGTCGATGCCAACGGCAACACCGTGCAGGGTCGCGACCGTTTCACCGTGACGCCAGCGCAAAAGGTCTGGGCCCAGGACACCTGGTACATCAACCCGGACTGGACCCTCATCGCAGGCCTGGCCTACATGAACGTCGAGCGTGAAGGCACCAACCACGGCAGCCTCAACGAACGCCCGGAAAAACGTAACCAGACCTACAACAAACTGCTGCCCAACGCCGGCCTGAAATACCAGCTGGACGAGCGTGACCAGTTGTTCTACAGCCTGTCGCGCAACATGCGGGTACCGCAGAACTACGTGCTCTACGACAAAGGCGCCGGCTCGATCGACGCCGAACCGGAAACCAGCTGGAACCATGAACTGGGCTGGCGCTACAGCGGCGACGACATGAACCTGGCCGCCACCCTGTTCTACATGGACTTCAAGAACCGCCAGGTTTCGTCCCGGGACATCAACGGTGACTTTGCCGACATCAACGCCGGCTCCGTGGTCAACAAAGGCCTGGAGCTGGAGTGGAGCGGCCAGTTGCCCCACCACTTCAATTACTACACCTCCTACACCTACACCAAGGCCGAGCAGCAGGATGACCTGACCGTCTACAACGCCGGCAAACCCATCGTGCTGCCCACCAGTGGCAAGCAGTTCGCCAACGTGCCCAAGAACATGCTGGCGGCCAACATCGGGTATGACGATGGGCGCTTCTACGGCACCTTCGGTGGCAAGTACACCAGCAAGCTCTACGGCGACCTGACCAACGACGAGGCGATTTCCGGTCGCACCGTGTTCAACCTCGGCGCCGGTATTTACCTGCCGGTGGACAAGAAAGTGGTCAAGGACGCGACCCTGCGCCTGAACGTCGACAACCTGTTCGACAAGAAATACCTGGACGGCGTGTACACCACCAAGACCAACGCGGCCAGCTACAGCGGTTTCCGCGATGGCGACCCCGCGTACATCGTCGGCCTGGACCGTACCGTCACGGTTTCGCTGGAAGCGAATTTCTAAGACTCACCCCAAGAGGAACACCATCATGGATATGAACCTGCTCCACGACGTCACTTTCTATGTGATGTATGCGGCGATGGCCATTGCGATCTTCATCGCCATCGAACGCGGTATCTACTTCGCCTACGTACGCCGCCAGGCACGCGCATTGATCGACGCCCTGGGCGCCAATGTGCACGGCGAGCGTGACCTGCCGGACAACCTGACCCGTCGCGACAGCCTGCCGCTGAACATGATCTTGCCGGTGCTGGCCCAGAAGGCGACCCACGGTTCGCGCAAGGACCTGGACGACGAAATCGATACCCAATACCTGAAGACCCGCGCCCCACTGGCCCGCAGCCTGTGGATCATCGAGACCATCACCACCGCCGCCCCACTGCTGGGCCTGCTGGGCACCATTCTCGGCATCATCGACACCTTCAAGGCGCTGGCCACCGCGGGCGTATCGGACCCAGGGCAGATTTCCGGTGGTATCGGGACGGCCTTGTTTGCCACGGGATTAGGTATCGCCATCGCGCTTTTTTGCGTGGTGTTCCACAACTTCTTCCAGGACAGCCTGGAGCGCATCAACGACCAGTTGAAGATCCTGTTGATCCGCGCCGCCACCGGCGCCCGCGCACAGGATGAAGTGACTCATCGCGTGCCCACCCCGCTGCACAGCCGCACAGCCTGACCTGCAGGGCGGGCGCCTTGGGCGCTCGCCTTTACCTTTGGTGCGATGAGACGCTTATGTCCCTTTCGATAAAGTTGCGTATTGCCGGCCTGACCGGCTTGCTCCTCAGTCCGCTGGCCCAGGCGGACTTTTCCATTCCAGGTTTTGAATTGGTGCATACCGTGCCTGTGGACACCGCCCTGGGCACCGACGATTTGCGCCAGCCCGGCCCGGTATGGATCGAGCTGTTCGACGGCGCCAAAAGCCACATTGATATCGGCCAGTTCTACGCCGCGGACCACCCTGGCTCGGTGATGAACAGCGTGCTTGAACACCTGGAAGCCGCCGGCAAACGCGGCGTGAAGATTCGTTTCCTGCTCGAAGAAAAAGGCATCAAGCTGTCGGATGCCGCCACCCTGGAACGCTTGCGCGCCATTCCCAACCTGACCTTGCGCGTGCTGCCCTACGGGCAACTGAGCGGCGGCATCATCCACGCCAAGTACCTGCTGGTGGATGGCAAGCAGGCGTTTGTCGGCAGTCAGAATTTCGACTGGCGCGCCTTGGAACATATCCACGAAACCGGGCTGCGGATCACTGACGAAACGGTGGTGGGCCAGGTGCAGGCGATCTTCGAGCAAGACTGGCAAGCCCAGGCAGCGCTGGAGGGTAAACAACCGGTGCCGCTACCCGCCAGCGGCCCGGCACCCGCACGTACCGGCAACTACCTGGTGGCCAGCCCGCAACGCTACAACCCGCCCGGCGTGGGCGACTCACAGCTGGAACTGCCGCGCCTGCTGGGCGAAGCCCAAAAAGAGGTGCGCGTGCAATTGCTCGACTACGCGCCGCTGTCCTACGGACCGGATCGAACCCGGCCGTACTACGCGGTGATCGACAACGCCGTGCGCGCCGCCGCAGCCCGTGGCGTGTCGATCAAACTGATGGTGTCCAACTGGAATACCGACCCGCTGGAACTGCCCTATCTCAAGAGCCTGGTGGTGCTGCCCAATATTGAGATCAAGATCGTCACCCTGCCCGAAGCCAAGCAAGGCTTTATCCCTTATGCGCGGGTGATACACAGCAAAACCATGGAGATCGACGGGCAAGTGGCGTGGGTCGGCACCAGCAATTGGTTGGGCGGCTACCTGGATAATTCGCGCAATCTGGAGGTGGTGATGCGCAGTGAGGCGATGGCCAGGCGTGTAGGCCAGTTGCATGAACAACTGTGGGATGGGCCTTACGCTAGAGCCTTGAGCGTGACGCAAGAGTATCCCGCGCCCCACCCTGGCCAGCATTGACCTTGGGCACCTGAGTAATGGTAGTGTGTGGAAATGTTTCTGTCTCTTCCGTCAGAAATCTCCTACTCACTACCTGCAAAGGAATGCCTTCAACCATGCACTTTCCACTTAAGCAATTGGCGGTTGCCACCCTGTTCGCCACCAGCCTTTCGGCCGTCGCCACGCCCGCATTCGCCAACATCAGCGCGGACCAGAGCACGGCAATCCTGAAGCAGTTCAACGAGACCTCGGTTACCGATTTCCGCGGTTTCCTCGGCACTCTAGCCCAGGGCGAGCTGGGCAAAGCGGCCGACACCGGCCCGGCTATCAGCGCGTTTGTGGGCAACAAACCCCTGAGCGCCGAGCAACAGAACGAGATCAATCGCCTGCTGGGCATTTACACCCGCGTTAAATATGGCAAAGCCGCGCTCGAAACCTTGCGTGAACTGGTGGAAGTCCCGACGTTCAACGTAGACGGTCTGCCACAGTACAAAAACCCGGAATTCCTCAAGATTGCCGCAAAGATCGAGGCCCTGGCCAAGTCCTTCAACCTGAACTTCCGTAACGTCGACAACCGCGTGTACGAAATTTCCCTGGAAGGCAGCGGTGATGAAGTCGTGGGTGTGCACGCCCATGCCGATGTGGTGCCCGTTACCCCGGAAAACTGGGTGCTGCAAGACGGTACCAAACTCGACCCGTTCAAGGTCACGCTGATTGGCGACCGCATGTATGGCCGCGGTACCGAGGATGACAAGAACGGCATCGTGGTGGCGATGTACGCCATGAAAGTGATCAAGGAAGAAAAACTGCCACTGGCGCGCACGTTCAAACTGCTGGTAGACACCACTGAAGAAACCGCCGGTGATGCCATTCCTTACTACTTCGAACGCAACCCCGTGCCGCAATACAACCTGGCGCTGGATGGCGGTTACCCGGTGGTGATCGCCGAAAAAGGCTCGGGTACCGTGATGGCCACCTTCCCGGTGCGCAAGGGCGAAGGCAAAGGCGCAGAAATCATCGCGATGACCGGCGGCAAGGCGAACAACCAGATTCCATCGGCCTCGGTGGCCACGCTGGTCAGCGACACCCCCGCCGAACTGGCCGCCAGCCTGCAACAGGCCGGTGCCGACTATGCCAAGCGCAACGGTGGCGACTTCCAAGTGACGGCCAAGGTCGATGGCAAGGATGTCAAACTCACGGTTACCGGCGTATCCGCTCACTCTTCCGAGCCTGAAACCGGGGTCAACCCGGTGGCGCGCATGCTGGACCTGATCCACAGCCTCGACGGCAAGGTCGCCCTCCAGCACAACCACATCACCGATGCCGCGCGCTATGCCGCCGACAACTGGGGCCTGGATTACCTGGGCGGCAAATTGGGTGTGGGCTACGCGGATGATTTCATGGGGCCGTTGACCACCTCGCTGACGTTTGTGGGGCAGGATGACAAAGCCTTCAAACTGGCCGTGAACCTGCGCGCACCGAAAGGTAAAACCCCGGAGGCGCTCAAGGCGCAAATCGAGCAGAAGCTGAACGCCTGGGACAAGAACGCCAAGGTCAACGTGAGCTTCACTTACTCGCTGGACACGCCGATGTACCGCAACCCTGAAGGCGAATGGGTAAAAGCCTTGCTGGCAGTGGCCACTGAAAACCTGGGCATGGCGCACAAATTCGGCACCTCGGCCGGCGCAACCTCGGTGCACGACCTGCCCAACGGCGTGCAATTCGGCCTGGCCCGCCCGGAAGAGAAGTACACCGGGCACACCGACAGCGAATTCAAGACCGTCGACCAGTTCCTGCTGGACCTGCAGATCGTCACCGAAATGATGGGCCGCGTCGGGCAATTGCCGAAGCTCTGACCCATCTGGTACCCAAGCGAGGCTGCGAAGGCAGCGGCACAGGCACCCTCTTCAGCGCCTGAACCACCGCTTTCGCAGCCTCGCTGAAGCTCGACAGCTCCTACAGGGGATCGGCGGTGTGGGTGAGATCTCGCTTTGCAGGGCCATCGCGTCAAACACGACTCGGCAACAATGACAGCTCTTCAGCCTTGCAACATCAGCATGTCTTCAAAGAACCCCCCCACCGGCTCAGTGGGATGGCACAGCTGGATCTCCAATACCCAGGCCATTTCACTCGGTGGGATCTCCAGGTCAGCCAACTCCTTGCTTTCGAACAATGCATGGGGAAAGTCCGCAAGGCGGTGCCCCGCCAGATTGCGCGCCAGCCTCCAGCCCTTTGACGCAGCGCTGTGCTCGGCGAAGTCGTAGAGCTCACGCCCGGTCAGACCACGCAGCCACGCCTGGCGTGTTTCATCGAAGACTTCATGCAAGGCCGTCGTACAGGCCTGGTGCAACGGCGCGTCGCCGAACACAAACGTATCGCCATAGTCCCCTTCGTAGCCATCCCACACCGGGCCAAGATCGACCACGGCAATGTCATTAGCACGCAGCCTGCGCTGGCGATCTATGCCCTCGCGCGGTGGGCGCACAGTGTCGGCGCCAAAACGAATGTAGGTCGGATGCCAAGTGTGCGAAGCGCCCATGGCCTGCAGTTGCCGGGCGGCCATCTCAAGGGCCTCGCCGGTGGTCATGCCGACTTTCAACTGGCTGGCAATCGCCGCCAGGGCACGTATGGATTTTTCCCGCGCAGCCAGCATGCCGTCCAAGGAATAACGCGGGCCGACTTTCTCCCACACCGGGTCAAACGATAGGGAAACTGCTCCAGCACTTGACCGACCACTGGCGACAAACGCCTCCGCGATAAACCGGTGGCTGGGCAACCCCGCTTCAAGGCAGTGGATGCGTACCTGGCCGAGCATTGCACCGTTGCCGCACGCATAGACCTGGGCCTGTTCCCACTGATGCCCATGACTCATTGCAACCTCCTGAACCCTGCCCTCGGAGGACCGCACGGGATGCCAGCGAAAACGGGGATGCTCAAGCATCAGGTGGTCGAGGAAAGCGCTGTCATAAAAGTCCGCCGATTGCGCGCCGCCCCAATACAACGTCACGTCGACATCGCGCTTGAGCGCGGTCAGCAAGATAGGCTTGATGCCCGCGTAACCAGTACCCGTAGCGAATAGCACCACGGGCGCCGCCTCATCGTCCTGCCAGGTACAGGCACCAAACGGCCCTTCCATGTGCAGACGCTCACCCACGGCGAGACCACCCAGGATACCCTCGGAAAAATACCCGCCACTCACCCGGCGAATCTGGAAGACCAAGCGCCCATCGTCCTCATCGGGCAGGTTGGCAATCGAGAAGCAGCGCGTGTCACCGTCCGCCAGGTGGAACTTGAGGTATTGACCAGCCCGAACCGCCACTGGGGTTTCGGGCATCAATACCAACTCGATCACATCGGGGCCCAGCGCATGCTTGCTGTGAACCTGCGCCGACACTACCAGCGCGGGCGTATCCAGCGACCAGCCGGGAATATGCAGGCGCATGTCGCCACAGGCGTGGCTCTGGCATAACAACATCTCATTGGCTGCCAAAGGATAAGAAGGCTGCGACGCACCCGGCACCAGGCGTTTGGCCCGGTACGCACCTTCGGCGACCACCACCTTGCACGAACCGCAGGCGCCACGGCGGCAGGAGAACGGCACGGCCAGGCCACTGGCGAGCATGGCGTCGAGCAAGAGTTCATCGCCCGCTTCAAAGCTTTTCCCCGAGGGCGACAGTTCGATGACATGACGTTTATTCATAAAGACCTCGGGATAAGTAAGGCTTGATTGTTGCGCTAGACTAGGCCCATTAAAACCTCCAGATTTGGATACTTCAGATGGTCCAGATGCGTAAATGGCGTCCACTGCTCCGGCTTGAAGAAGGTGCAAGCCAGGCGACTTACCGCAAGATCGCCGAAGGCTTGGTCAATGCCATCCTCGAAGGCCGCCTGCCGCCCGGGACGTTACTGCCGGGCACGCGGGAAATGGCACACTTGCTCGACGTCAACCGCAAGACGGTGATCCTGGCCTACGAAGAAGCCATGACCAAGGGCTGGCTGACCAGCGAGCCGCGCCGTGGCACCTTCGTCAATGTAAAGCTGACACTCAAACACCTGCCCAGCGTTACGCAACCGTCATTCGCGCCGCCGTTACTGGAGCAACCGCTGGTACCCTATTTCACCCATAACGCCCAAGTGGTCGCTCTACAGCATCGGCGCGATGCGCTGTTTTTCGACAACGGCACCAGCGACCACCGCCTGCTGCCCCAGGCAGTTCTGCACCGTTATTATCGCCATGCACTGCGCAACAGCTTTGCCTCCAATACCGTGCGCTACGGCAGCGAAGGCACCGGCTATCACTTGCGCTGCGCCCTGGCCGAAATGCTGCGCAACAACCGTGGGCTGACGGTCACTGCCGAAAATATCTGCCTGACCCAGGGCACCCAGATGTCCCTGTTCCTGAGCGCCAGCCTGCTGCTCAAGCCCGGCGACGTGGTCCTGGTGGAACGTCTGAGCTACCCACCGGCATGGGAAATTTTCCGCAAGCTCGGGGCGAAGTTGGTCACGGTCGACATTGATGATGAAGGTTGCCGCACCGACCAGATCGAGCGCTTATGCCGTGAGCACAAGGTGCGCATGATTTACCTCACGCCTCATCACCAATTCCCCACCACCGTGAGCTTGCACGCTGCACGCCGGCAGCACTTGCTGACGTTGGCCGCGCTGCATGACTTCTGCATTATCGAAGAGGACTACGACCACGAATACCATTTCAGTGGCCGCCCTTACCTGCCGCTGGCCAGTGACCGCGCCCAACGCCATGTGCTCTACATCGGCTCGTTGTCCAAGGTGCTGGGCTCGACGTTCCGCTGCAGCTATATCGTGGCGCCCACCTCTGTGATTGAAGCCCTGCAACGCAATGCCGCGCTGATGCTGGGCGATACCGACGCGGTCGCTCAAGCCATGCTGGCAGACCTGATCAATGAGGGGGAGTTGAAGAAGCATTTGCGCCGCGTGTCGAAAGAATATCGGGCGCGCCGCACGGTATTGCAAGATTGCCTGGATCAGGCGTTTGGTGCTCGCATACAAGTGCGCGAGCCCGAGGGTGGTTTGGCGCTATGGGTACGTTTCGAGGAAGAAATAGACGTCGATAAGTTGGCAAGCGCTGGACTGGACCACGGCGTTGTGGTGCGCAGTGGTCGTCAGTTTTCCCCCAACGACCAACCGGTAAACGCGCTGCGCCTGGGCTTTGCCTCCCTCGACCGGGACGAAATCCAGCAAGCC
>NZ_BCBO01000132.1:0-875 GCF_001320835.1 Pseudomonas sp. NBRC 111138
TGCGGCGATGAACGCCATGGGCAGGCGCTGAAAAACTTACCCTGCGGCCCCTAGAAATGGCAGCGCCAGGTACAACTTGATCACCACCGCGTTAGCGATATCGATGAAGAACGCGCCCACCATCGGCACCACCAGAAACGCGATCTGCGAAGGCCCGAAGCGCTGCGTCACCGCCTGCATATTGGCAATCGCCGTAGGCGTGGCGCCTAGCCCGAAGCCGCAATGGCCTGCCGCCAGCACCGCCGCATCGTAGTTGCGGCCCATCACCCGGAACGTCACGAAAATCGCGAACAGCGCCATCAGCAATGCCTGTGCGGCCAGCAGAACGACAATCGGCAAAGCCAGTGCCGCCAAGTCCCAGAGCTTGAGTGACATCAGCGCCATCGCCAGGAACAACGACAAACTGACATTGCCCAGCACCGAGACTTCGCGTTCGAACACCTGATGCCAGCCGAGCATGGACAGCCCATTGCGCAGCACCACACCGACGAACAATACGCACACGAACGTCGGCAATTCGAAAGCGGTGCCTTGGATGGCGGCATTCAACAAGTTGCCGCCCTGCAGGCTGATCGCCACCAGCGCCAGGGTCTCGATAAACGAAAACGCGGTGATCAGGCGCTCTTCGTTCGGTTGCTCGAACCCCTTGGCCAGGCTCGATTGCGGTTGCCCAATACCTGGAACCTCGACCCGCTTGATCAGAAAACGCGCCACGGGCCCGCCGATCAGGCCACCGAGCACCAGGCCAAAGGTCGCCGAGGCAATCGCTAATTCAGACGCAGACGCCACGCCATACTGCTCACTGAACACCGCGCCCCAAGCCGCACCGGTGCCATGCCCACCGGACAAGGTCACCGAGCCCGCGAGCAGGCCCA
>NZ_BCBO01000133.1:0-12760 GCF_001320835.1 Pseudomonas sp. NBRC 111138
CAATCACCGACATGGGCCAGGGTGAAGCGTTGGCCGCGAAACACCAGGGCGCTGAGGGTGGTGAGCAACGGTTGGCCGCCGCCGTTGGCTTGCAACCAGCGATTCTGCGCCAGTAACAAGCGCTCCAGCGCCTGGGCCACGCCCCAGGTCTGTGGCGTAGCGTAGTAGTCCAGGGCCAGGGCCTGCAGGGTCGAGCGTGCGGCCAGGCCACCGTCGGCGCACTGGCTGACGCCGTCGGCCAGTGCGCACAGGTAGCCTTTGCTCGCGGCCAGTTCCGCCATGGGCGTGACCACCCGCAGCGCGTCCTGGTTCTCGCTGCGCGGGCCGATGGCACTGGCCTGGGCGACGCTCAGTTGCAGGCTCATCAGACGCGGGCGGCGGTCACGGCGGCCGAACCCCAGGTGGTTCTCCAGCGCCGTTTCACCCCATGCAGGCCGAACCAGGCCAACACACCGAGGCTGGCGAACAACCACAGGGCCAGTTGATAGCTGCCAGTACTCTGCTTGATCGCGCCCATGCCCGCCGCAAGGGCGAAGCCACCGATGCCACCGGCCATGCCGATCAGGCCGGTCATGACGCCGATCTCACTGCGAAAACGCTGGGGCACCAGTTGGAATACCGCCCCATTGCCAGCGCCCAGGCCGAGCATGGTGCAGACAAAAAGCGCCAAGGCTGCGTAGGAGCTGGGCAAGTTGAACCCCACTGCCGCAATGCAGATCACCGCCACGCTGTACATGCCGAGCAGGGTCTTGATCCCGCCGAACCGGTCTGCCAGGGCGCCACCCAATGGGCGCATCAGGCTGCCGCCGAACACACAGGCGGCGGTGTAATAGCCGGCGGTCACCGGGCTCAGGCCGTACTGGTCGTTGAAGTAGCCGGGCAGGGCGCTGGCCAGGCCGATAAACCCGCCGAAGGTCACGCTGTAGAAAAACATGAACCACCAGCTGTCGCGGTCGCCCAGGGCCTTGAAGTAGTCGGCCATGGATTTGGCTTTCGGCCGTTCAGGCGCATTGCGCGCAAGCCAGGCGAATACGATCAGGGTCAGCACCAGTGGGATCAGCGCAAAGCCGAATACATTGCTCCAACCAAAGGCGGCCGCCAGCACGGGCGCCAGCAACGCCGCAAACACGGTGCCGGAGTTACCGGCGCCGGCGATGCCCATCGCCTTGCCCTGGTGCTCCGCTGGGTACCACTGTGACGCCAAGGGCAGGGCGACCGCGAAGGACGCACCGGCCATGCCCAGGAACATGCCTAGCAGCAGCGCTTGTTCGTAACTGTGGATCCCCAGTTTCCAGGCGCAGAACAGCGCCACGATCACAATCACCTGGCCAATCAGCCCGGCGGTCTTGGGCGACAGCTTGTCGGCCAGCATCCCCATCAAGAAGCGCAGTACCGCGCCCGCCAGGATCGGGGTGGCCACCACCAGGCCGCGCTGTTGGGTGGTCAGGTGCAAGTCAGCGGCAATCTGCACCGCCAGGGGGCCCAGCAGGTACCAGACCATGAAGCTCAGGTCGAAATACAGGAACGCGGCAAACAGGGTCGGGGTGTGCCCGGATTTCCAGAAGCTTGATTTCATCACGCACCTCAACGGTTGGGGGTCTAGAAACGAAAAAACGCCGCCACCGGGTTCGCGAGGGCAAACCGGGTGGGCGACGTCTTTGTCGTGAAGGGGCAACCGCCGTTGGCTACCTGTGATAATTCTTTAGCAAGAGCTGAGCCAGATCAGCCGAGCAACTCGCTCATGGCAATAATCTGCTCCGCCACCTGGATCAGTTTCTGTTGACGGCTCATGGCCTGGCGGCGCATCAGGGTGTAGGCCTCTTCCTCGTTGCAGCTCTTCATCTTCATCAGCAGGCCCTTGGCCAACTCGATGCGCTTGCGCTCGGCCAGTTGCTGGTCGCGGGCATGGAGCTGGGCGCGCAGGGCCTGGTCACTCTCGAAGCGCGCCATGGCCACATCGAGGATCGGTTGCAGGCGCTGGGCCTGGATGCCTTCGACGATATAGGCACTGACGCCGGACTTGATGGCCTGGCGCATCACATTAGGGTCGTGCTCGTCGGTGAACATCACGATGGGCCGTGGCTGATCGCGGCTGACCAGCACCACTTGCTCCATCACATCGCGCCCGGGTGACTCGGTATCGATCAGGATCACATCAGGACGCACTGTTTCGACGCGTGCGGGCAGGTCGATGGTCAAGCCGGACTCATCGATCACCTCGAAGCCGGCCTCGGTCAATGCGGCCTTGAGGCGCCCGACCTTGCGCGGGGTGTCGTTGATCAACAGGATTCGCAGCATCGTCGGGCTCCTGTCAGCGCAGCGCTTGGCGATTGGCATCATCGGCCAGGGCATGCAGGTGGAAGCTGCGGGCGTAGCCAGCGGGGTCGCTGCCGTCCCAGGTCTTGCCATCGAGCAACTGGCTGCGACGCATGTCCGAGTCGCCTGCGGTAATGCCCAGCGCCTCGGCAGCCTGGCGATACAGTGCCAATTGCTGAACTTGCCGGGCAACGCCCAGGTAGTCAGGGTCTTCCCGCAGCAAGCCCCAGCGCCGGAACTGGGTCATGAACCACATGCCATCGCTGAGGTAAGGCAGGTTCACCTCGCCGTCGGCGAAAAAGCGCAGTGCATGGGGATCCTGCCAGTGGTTGCCCAGGCCATCGTCATAGTGCCCCAGCAGGCGCGGTTCGATGCAGGCCACAGGTGCGTCGAGGTATTCACTGGCACTGAGCAACTGGGCGGTAGAGCGGCGGTTTTCACGGCTCTGCTCGATAAACCGGCTGGCCTCGAGGATCGCCATGACCAGTACGCGTGCGGTATTGGGGTACGCGTCAACGAAGGCTTGGGTGCAGCCCAGGACTTTTTCCGGGTGGTCCGGCCAGATTGCCTGGCTGGTCGCCAGGGTAAAGCCCTGGTTTTGTTGCACTGCGCTGGCGCACCAGGGTTCACCCACGCAAAGTCCGTCGATGCGTCCGGCTTGCAGGTGCGCCACCATTTGCGGCGGCGGCACCACCACACTGTTCACATCCTGCAATGGATGAATGCCTTGGCTCGCCAGCCAGTAGTACAACCACATGGCATGGGTGCCGGTGGGAAACGTCTGAGCGAAGGTCAGTTTTGTCCGGCTTTGGTGCACATGGCCTTTCAACGCCTCAGGAGTGATCACGCCTTGCTGTTGCAGGCCGTGGGACAGGTTGATGCCCTGGCCATTCTGGTTCAGCCCCATCAGCACTGCCATGGGGCTGGCGGCGACGCCGCCGATGCCCAGGTGTACGGCATAAATCAGCCCGTAGAGACTGTGGGCGGCGTCGAGTTCACCGCTGACCAGCTTGTCGCGCAGGTTGGCCCAGGACGCCTGGCGCTTGAGGTTGAGTGTGAGGCCGTAGGGTTGGGCGAAGCCCTGGGTGGCGGCGACCACCAACGAGGCGCAATCGGTCAGGGCCATGAACCCAAGGTCCAGGCTGCTCTTTTCCGGGGCATCGCTGCCGTGTACCCAAGCCAGCGGATCGTTCATCAATACCTGCCTTTTCTGAAAAAAAAGCGCCGTTTCCCAGGCTGGCGTTACAGGCCATTGCAGGGAAACGACGCCTCTGTCCGTAGGCCCGTACCGCCGTTGGTGCGAGCCTGATACAGAGTGCATAGCAAGGCACATGCCATGGGGGGGCCGGTGCAACTGGCCGTCAACTTTCCATCATGATTGAACCTCGTGCGCCTCGCAGTATGGCCGCTTCCTCAGGCCAGACCGCCAGGCATTCCCACGGTGCACGCTGATTTCCTCGCAACCCTCAATAGCCGCTGGCTGTACAGCGTGCTGCTGTGCGCCGCGCTGTTGCTGGGCAGTCGCACGGCCTGTGGCGAGGTGTACCAGACACAGGATGAGGGGCTGCCGGCTTTCTTTGCTGCGTTGTCTGTGTCATTGGGCCTGCCCGTGGTGACCAGCCGTGCCGTGGCTAGTAGGCAGGTGAGCGGAGCATTCGATTTTGCGGCGCCGCAACAGGTCATTGAAACGCTCGCCGCGAGTGAAGGCTTGATCTGGCACAGCGATGGCCAAGTGTTGCACGTCTACGCTGCCGACGAAGCGAGAAGCTCGGCGGTGGCGCTGCAACATATTAGTGTCGACAGGCTGCGTGGCATCATGCGACGTGCAGGGCTGGATGAGCCGCGTTATCCGCTGCGCGCAAACGGGGCGCGCATGTTCTACGTGTCCGGGCCTCCCAGCTATGTCGATCATATATTGCGGCTGACGCAACTGATGGATCGGCCCCCTCGCAAGGCGCCAGAGCGCCCGCCTGCATTTGGCGTGGTGCAAGTGATCAATTTCCCGGTGGAAGATCACCCGCACGGCGTGGGCACCAACAGGGGCCTGGTACCAGGCATGCTCTCGATGATCCGGGCCCGGCTATCCCAGGCGCAGAGGGTCCGGTTGGCCGACGGCCGCCTTGCGTTGCTGGCCTATCCGGATACCAACAGTGTGTTGATCAAGGGCTCGCATGCCCAAGTGAAAGTTATCGAGAAACTGCTCGCCGAGCTGGATGTGGCCCAGGTGCTGAATGAAACCTTGCCAGGGCAGGCGCATGCCGGTGGTGGCGACCCGCAGGCCGGGCCCCCTCAGTTGACCGCCGCGCAATATGAGCGTGTGCAACGTGCGTTCTTACGGACGGAGCGCGAGTTTTCCCCCTGAAAAGGCATTTGTCCATGCACCTGGAAATACTGCTGCAGGAGCAATTGATCAGCCGCAAGCGTTTGGCCGCTTTCGCGCCGGGAAAAGTGCTGCCCTTGGACCCAGGCGTCACACGATGTGTGGAGGTGCGGGTCAATGGACAATTGATGGCGTTAGGTGAGTTGGTGCAGTTGGAGGACCGGCTAGGGGTTGAGTTGCAGGAGACTTTCCAGGAGTGGCTGTCGCGATAAGGGGCGCAAGCGATTTGTCTGACCGGCAGCGGCCCAAAAAAAACCATTGAATGGGTTTTTTCCTAACGCGAGTCTGCGGGGCGGTTTTTATAGTCGTGCCAATGGCAGGTGAGCCGGTTCACACAGTAAGGATTTGAATGTCAGTAGTCGATACAGAGGTGCGTATGGCCGTCGTGACGCAAGAAGCGGCGGCATCCCTGGTCTTCGCTCGCTGGACCTTGCACGGCGATGGTCGTTTGATAGGCGCGGATGCGGATATACAGCTGCCTCCCAAAGAGGGGCAGGTGCTGAGGTTGCTGCTGGCCTCCGGTGGCGCACTGATGACCAAGGACCGCTTGCTGGAACTGGCCTGGCCTCGGGGCGAGGTAGCCGATGAGTCACTTACGCGTTGTATTTATTCCCTGCGCAAGCATTTGAGGGCCGACAAAGGCTTTATCAAGACTATTTATGGCAAGGGCTATCGCTTTACATGCCCGGTACGGGTGGGTGATCAACCGAGGGCTGTCCTGCACCTGTGCGCCGTCTGTGGTCAGGCCAGTAATGTTAAAAGTTAGGGTCGGGGGCAGAGGCCTGTTGTTCAGTGTGCTGATGGGCTGTAACCCGGCATGGGCCTATTGCTGGGAAGAGGCGGCCAGCCGCTACGATCTCGAGCCAGAGTTACTGCAGGCTATCGCCTCAGTCGAGTCGGGTTCCCGTGCGCAAGCGATGAACTACAGCAACCGAAACGGCACACGGGATATTGGCTTGATGCAGATAAACAGCATTCACCTGCCTCGTTTGCTCAAGCAGGGTATTACCGAAGAGCGGTTGTTGAACGAACCTTGCCTGTCGGTGGAAGTAGGCGCCTCGATTCTTGCCGATTTTATACAGCGTTTTGGCTACAACTGGACGGCAGTGGGCGCTTACAACGTTGGGCCCGGCCCCGGCCCTCAGCGTGAGGCATTACGCCTGCGCTACGCCGAGAGGATCTGGGTGCGCTATGAGGCCTTGATGGCGCAGCGTCAATGAGATCGAGTGTCATGCCTCGCATGCAACCCACCGCCGCGGCTATAATCACCGCCACCTTTTACCGCCATCCGAGTCTAGCCCGCCCATGTATAACCTGGCCCGCCAGCTGTTGTTCAAACTCTCCCCGGAAACCTCCCACGATCTGTCTCTGGACCTGATCGGTGCTGGTGGCCGCCTGGGGCTCAATGGCCTGGTATGCAAGGCACCGGCGAAAATGCCGGTGTCGGTGATGGGGCTCGACTTCCCCAACCCGGTCGGGCTGGCAGCCGGTCTGGACAAGAACGGCGCCGCCATCGACGGGTTTGCGCAGTTGGGTTTCGGCTTTGTCGAAATCGGCACCGTGACCCCACGGCCGCAACCGGGCAACCCCAAGCCCCGCATTTTCCGCCTGCCGGAAGCGGAGGCGATCATTAATCGCATGGGCTTCAATAACCTCGGCGTCGACCATCTGCTGTCGCGGGTTCAGGCGGCGAAATACACCGGCATCCTGGGTATCAACATCGGCAAGAACTTTGACACCCCTGTGGAACGTGCGGTGGATGACTACCTGATATGCCTGGACAAGGTCTACGCCCACGCCAGCTATGTCACCGTCAACGTCAGCTCGCCCAACACTCCGGGCCTGCGCAGCCTGCAATTTGGCGATTCCCTCAAGCAACTGCTCGAAGCCTTGCGTCAGCGCCAGGAAGACCTGGCCGTGCGTCATGGCAAGCGTGTGCCGCTGGCCATCAAGATCGCGCCGGACATGAGCGATGAAGAAACCGTCCTGGTGGCCCAGGCCCTGGTGGATTCAGGGATGGACGCGGTGATTGCAACCAATACCACCCTCAGCCGCATGGGTGTCGAGGGCCTGGCCCATGGTGACGAGGCGGGCGGCCTGTCGGGCGCGCCAGTGCGTGACAAGAGCACCCATATCGTCAAGGTGCTGGCGGCCGAGTTGGCCGGGCGTTTGCCGATCATCGCGGTGGGCGGTATCACCGAAGGCAAACACGCGGCTGAGAAGATCGCGGCCGGCGCCAGCCTGGTGCAGTTGTACTCCGGCTTCATCTACAAAGGCCCGGCATTGATTCGCCAGTCGGTGGATGCCATCGCTGCCTTGCGCTGACAATCTGCTGGGCAATAAAAAGGGCTCCATAAAGGAGCCCCTGGGCCGAAGCCCGCCGCCCGGATGGGGCGCGCGTGGTTAAGTCGTTACTCGTTCAGAGATGTGTGTCGGAATAAAGTGCCCCTGATTAGCCGACGGCGTGAAGTTCGTTGAGTCTGTGGATGCCCGCAGTGCCAGTCATACCGTCCCAGTTGTCGCCGCGTCCTTCTCGCCAGCCGTTGATCCAGGCTTGGCGTACCGACGGTAGAGTAAATGGGCAAAGCTCACGGGATTTTCCATGAACGCCATATTGATATCCGCGTAAAAATGCTCTTTCCAACGGATCACGCTTAAGTCTTCTCATAGGGTGTTTCCCTCACTTGTTGACTGTCTAGATATCCTTCGGCCTTGTCCAAGGCCGGGCAGAGTTTTTCTGCCGTTGGTGGGCTCGCTGCCGGCGTGGCGAGCCGATGTGTCGGCACCGTTACGGCGCCAACCTGTGTTGAGTTCTAACCAATAGGTCACATGTATTCAATGATCGTTTTGTCATAAGCACGTAACGATAACGATGCTATAGCCATAAGCTGGGATGGTTATTCGCCCCTTTTATAGGGCAAAGCCAGCTATGATGTGCCCTGCACAGAGGAAAGGTTTAATCCCTTGGTGAGAATGACCGCCTGTTGCAGTCGGTTATTATTCGACGAAGGGTCGGAATATTTCTTTTTATTGCACAACATTCTTCTTCTGCCTCGCCAATAAAGGCTCAAGGGCCCGTCAGACGGGGTGGAACGGCACATTCGTGCCACGCGAGCACTCTTCGAGAAAAGTGCTTGATTGAAAACCGAACCGGCGATGCGTCGCCTGTTCACTTATTGCTGAAAAGCCTGGAATGCCCCATGTCGGACCGTTTTGAACTCTTCCTCACCTGCCCCAAGGGCCTCGAAGGCCTGCTGATCGAGGAAGCCGTCGGGCTTGGCCTTGAGGAAGCCCGCGAGCACACCTCGGCCGTGCGCGGCATGGCCGACATGGAAACCGCCTACCGCCTGTGCCTCTGGTCGCGCCTGGCCAACCGTGTGTTGCTGGTGCTCAAACGCTTCCCGATGAAGGACGCCGAAGATCTTTACCACGGCGTGCTGGACATCGAATGGGCTGACCACATGGTCCCCGACGGTACCCTTGCGGTGGAGTTCAGCGGGCACGGCTCGGGCATCGACAACACCCACTTCGGCGCGCTGAAGGTCAAGGATGCGATCGTCGACAAACTGCGCACCCCGACCGGCGAACGTCCGTCCATCGACAAGATTAACCCTGACCTGCGCATTCACCTGCGCCTGGACCGTGGCGAAGCCATCCTGTCCCTGGACCTATCCGGCCACAGCCTGCACCAGCGCGGCTACCGCCTGCAGCAGGGCGCGGCACCGCTGAAGGAAAACCTGGCGGCGGCGATCCTGATCCGCGCCGGCTGGCCGCGTATTGCGGCCGAAGGCGGCGCGCTGACAGACCCGATGTGCGGTGTGGGTACCTTTCTGGTCGAGGGCGCGATGATCGCCGCCGACATGGCCCCCAACCTCAATCGTGAACTGTGGGGGTTCACCACCTGGCTGGGCCACGTCCCGGCGCTGTGGAAAAAACTGCACGCAGAAGCCACTGAGCGCGCCGCTATCGGCATGAACAAGCCGCCGTTGTGGGTGCGTGGCTATGAAGCCGACCCACGCTTGATCCAGCCTGCTCGCAATAACATCGAGCGCGCCGGGCTGAGCCATTGGATCAAGGTGTACCAAGGCGAAGTCGGTACTTTCGAGCCGCGCCCGGACCAGAACCAGAAAGGCCTGGTCATCTGCAACCCACCTTACGGCGAGCGCCTGGGTGATGAAGCCAGCCTGTTGTACCTCTACCAGAACCTCGGCGAACGCCTGCGCCAGGCCTGCATGGGCTGGGAAGCGGCGGTGTTTACCGGCGCGCCGGACCTGGGCAAGCGCATGGGTATCCGTAGCCACAAACAGTATTCGTTCTGGAACGGCGCATTGCCGTGCAAGTTGCTGCTGATCAAGGTCAACCCGGATCAGTTCGTCACGGGCGAGCGCCGCACTCCTGAACAGCGTCAGGCCGAACGTGAGCAAGCGGCCTACGACCAGGCCCCGAGCGAGCCGGCAGAGCGTCAGTACAACAAGAACGGCAACCCGATCAAGCCCGCCCCGGCCCCCGTGGTGGAACAGGCGCGCTTGAGCGAAGGCGGGCAGATGTTCGCCAACCGCCTGCAGAAGAACCTCAAGCTGTTGGGCAAATGGGCCAAGCGCGAAGGGGTGGATTGCTACCGTGTGTATGACGCCGACATGCCTGAATACTCCATGGCCATCGACCTGTACCACGATTGGGTGCACGTACAGGAATACGCCGCGCCTAAATCCATCGACCCGGAAAAAGCCTCGGCCCGCATGTTCGATGCCCTGGCGGCAATTCCCCAGGCACTGAACGTCGACAAGAGCCGTGTGGTGGTCAAGCGTCGTGAGCGTCAGAGCGGCACCAAGCAATACGAGCGTCAGAGTGCCCAAGGCAAATTCACCGAGGTCAGTGAAGGCGGGGTTAAGTTGCTGGTCAACCTCACTGATTACCTGGACACCGGCCTGTTCCTCGACCATCGCCCAATGCGCATGCGCATCCAGAAGGAAGCGGCGGGCAAGCGCTTCCTCAATCTGTATTGCTACACCGCCACAGCCAGTGTGCATGCTGCCAAGGGCGGCGCGCGCAGCACCACCAGCGTCGACCTGTCCAAGACCTACCTGGACTGGGCGCGTCGCAATTTCTCCCTCAACGGCTTCTCCGACAAGAACCGCCTGGAACAGGGTGACGTGATGGCGTGGCTGGAAGCGAGCCGCGATGAATTCGACATGATTTTCATCGACCCGCCGACCTTCTCCAACTCCAAGCGCATGGAAGGCATCTTCGACGTGCAGCGTGACCATGTGCAGTTGCTCGACCTGGCCATGGCGCGCCTGGCGCCGGGTGGCGTGCTGTACTTCTCCAACAACTTCCGCAAGTTCCAGCTGGAAGACAACCTCAGCGAACGCTATGCGGTCGAGGAGATCAGCGACAAGACCATCGACCCGGATTTTGCGCGCAATGCCAAGATCCACCGCGCCTGGAAAATCACCGCACGCTGATTTCCCCCTATAGGAGCGAGCTTCTGTGGCGAGGGAGCTTGCTCCCGCTGGGCTGCGCAGCGGCCCCGGAAACTTGCGGGCGCTTCGCACCCGAGCGGGAGCAAGCTCCCTCGCCACAATAAGCCAGTTGACGGTTTTGCGCTGGTCAAACCCATGACCGATGGCTATAACTTAAGCCCTAGCCAAAGTGACACCCCCGCACACTGGCGCTGTGAGTGTTGCCTATGCCGATGCAAGTCGTTCGCCCGAAAATCCTTGGTTTTATCAGTGAGCAGGCATCGGCTTGGCTGGTGGCATTGGTGGTGTTAGTGGTTGGTAGCGCGCTGACGGTGGTCGTCGCGTGGGCGGCGTCCGACCTGTATCAGCAACAGGTGCGCCAGCGGTTCCAGTTGCTGGTCAACGAGCGCTACAGCCGCATCCAGGAACGTTTTGAAGACCAGGAACAACGCCTGGGCAGCCTGCAGCGTTTCTTCGTCAATTCCGGCGAGGTGTCCCGCAACGAGTTCGACGGTTTCGCCAAACCGCTGTTGTTGCATGCCCGTGCTTATGCCTGGGCACCACGGATATTTCGCACGCAGCGCAGCCTGTTTGAACAGGACATTTCTCGCCAGCGTGGCATTCCCTTCAGTATCCGCGAACTGAATACCTCCGGTGAATTGGCGCCAGCGGCCGAGCGCGATGAATACGTACCGGTGCTGTACAGCCAGACGCAGAGTTTGCTGGGCTCGCCGCTGGGCTTTGATTTGCTGGCGCAGCCCCTGCGCCGTGCAGCGCTGGAGCGTGCACAACAAAGCGGCCAGTTGGCGGTGTCACAGCCCATGCAATTGGTGGGGGTGGAGCCCGCTTATGCGGCAGGCGTGTTATTGGTGGCGCCCGTGAGCAAAGTCGCGGGGGCCGAGCCTTATGGTTTTGTGATGGCGGTGATCAGCATGCGCCAGCTGGTGGCCGAGGGGTTGCCCAGGCCCAACCGTGACAACCTGGTGATGCAGATCGTAGACACCTCCGACACCCAGCAACGGGTGTTATATGCGTCCAGTAACGCGTTGGGCAGCAGTGGCTTGACGGCTGCACGCCGCCTCTCCCTGGGCGATCATGTCTACGCTCTTAGCCTGAGCGCCAGCGAAGTGTTCGACAGGGCCAACCATTCTTCGATGCACGCCATTCTGGCGATGGGCGTGTTGCTCAGCGCCTTGCTCAGTGCGCTGCTTTACATGTTGGTCAGCCAGCGCCAGCGCGCACTGAAACTGGTGGAGCAACGCACCGTTCAATTGCGTGCCCGTGAGCAGGAGTTGCGTGGCGCCCATGGGCAACTGCGCAGCGTGTTGAATGCGGCGACTCAAGTGGCGATCATTGCCACTGACCTGCGCGGTGTGATCAACACCTTCAATGCCGGTGCCGAACAGATGTTGGGCTTCAAGGCCGAGGAGGTGCTTGGGCATATGACCTTGGACCGTCTGCATGTGGCCGTGGAACTCGACGCCCGCGCCGAGGCGTTGAGCAGGGCGCTGGGCAAGCGCATTCCAGCGAGTCAGGCGATGCTGGTGGAGAGCCCGGACAGTCAACATGAAGGACGTGAGTGGACGCTGGTGCGCAAGGATGGCAGCCAGTTGACGGTCAACATGTTGCCGACCGTGCTCTTGGATGACCATGGCCTATGGGTCGGGCACCTGGCGATTTACCTGGATGTCACCGAGCAAAAGCGCGCCTATGAGGCCCTTGCCGTCCGCGACCGCCTGCTGAAAAAACTCAGCGCCCATGTGCCTGGTGGCATCTTCCAGTTCACCCTGGAGCCCCAGGACAACGGGCGTTTCATCTATGCCAGCGAAGGCATGCGCGATATCTATGAAATCGAGCTGGGCATGCTGCAGAAGGATGCGCGCACGGTCCTGGAGCGCATTCACCCTTTGGATCTGGAGCGAGTGCGTGCGTCGATACGCCTTTCTGCGTTGCAAATGAGCCATTGGCGAGAAGAGTACCGCGTGCAATTACCCCAGCGAGGCCTGCGCTGGATTCGCGGCGAAGCGACGCCGGAAGAGTTGCCGGGAGGCGGTACGCTTTGGCACGGTTATGTATCGGATATTTCTGATCTCAAACGGGTCGAGGAAGAACTGCGCGCGCTGTCCATCACAGACTCCCTGACAGGGATCTATAACCGGCGCTATTTCCAGGATCGTCTCAAGGGCGAAATGCTTCGGCTCAACCGTATATCTGGCGCGCTGTCGTTGATCATGCTCGATATCGACCACTTCAAGCGCATCAACGATCAGCACGGCCATGCCGTGGGCGACAGCGTGTTGCAGGAGTTGTGCAAGCGTATCGGCCAACGCTTGCGCCGCACCGATGTGTTTTGCCGGATCGGCGGGGAAGAGTTCGTGGTGCTGTGCCCCAACACCGATGGCGCTCAGGCCTACAGCCTGGCGATACAGTTGTGGCAGTCGTTGCGCGATGCGGCGATGGAACCGGTGGGAGTGGTCACCGCCAGCTTCGGCGTGGCCAGTTGGCGGGTTGACGAAGGCATCGATGGGTTGCTGCTGCGCGCTGATTCGGCTGTGTATGTGGCCAAGCAGGCGGGCAGGGACCGGGTACAGGTGTGTGGGAA
>NZ_BCBO01000134.1:0-27043 GCF_001320835.1 Pseudomonas sp. NBRC 111138
CGATCAGACAGGGTAATGGGGTGCTTAGAGAACCGGCGCGGCCGCAACGGCCTTCGGCTGGCGATACAGGTCCAGCAGCACCTGATCCAACACCGATGACGCCCCCCAAGGCTTGGAGTCGTTGAGAATAGCCACCACCGCCCAGGTATTGCCATTGTTGTCGCGGCTGTAACCGGCAATGGCGCGTACGGTGTTCAAGGTGCCGGTCTTTACGTGGGCTTCGCCGCGCAGGGCTGTGGTTTTCAGGCGTTTACGCATGGTGCCGTCGGTGCCGGCGATCGGCATCGAGCTGATGTACTCTGCTGCATAAGGGCTTTTCCACGCCGCTTGCAGCATGGCCGCCATCTCTCGGGCGCTGACCCGTTCGGCGCGGGACAGGCCGGAGCCGTTTTCCATCACCAGGTGCGGCGCGGTGATGCCTTTTTTGGCCAACCACTGGCGCACGACACGTTGCGCGGCCTTGGCATCGTCGCCATCGGCATCGTTGCGAAACTGTGCACCCAGGCTCAGGAACAACTGCTGGGCCATGGTGTTGTTACTGTATTTGTTGATGTCACGGATGATCTCCGCCAGGTCCGGCGAGAAGGCGCGCGCCAGCACCTTGGCATCCTTGGGCACCGGTGCCTGGATATCACGGCCCTGGATGGTACCGCCCAACTCTTTCCAGATCGCCCGCACGGCGCCTGCGGTGTAGGTGGCGTGGTCGAGCAGCGACAGGTAAGTCTGCGAGCTGCAGCCATCACCCAGTTGGCCGCTGACGGTCACGGTCACGCTGCCGTCGGCGGCGGTCACCGGGCTGTAGCGCACGTCACCGGTGCACTGCTTGGCGTTGGTGACTTTCACCTGGTTGTCGATGCGAATGCTGGCAATCGGCGGCTCGACCGATACGATCACCCGCCCCGAATCATTGCGGGTCACGAAGCGCAGGGCCTTTAGGTTGACCAGCAAGGCGTCGGGCTTGACCAGAAACGGCTTGTTCTCATCGTTGCCGTCGTCGTTGAACTCGGGTAATTGCGGCTGGTTGAAGAAGTTACGGTCCAGGACCAGGTCGCCGGTGACTTGTTGCACGCCATTAGCGCGCAGGTCGCGCATCAGCAGCCAGAGCTTTTCCATGTTCAGCTTGGGGTCGCCGCCGCCCTTGAGGTACAGGTTGCCACGCAATACGCCGCCGCTGAGGGCGCCATCGGTGTAGAACTCGGTCTTCCACTGATGGTTGGGGCCGAGCATTTCCAGGGCCGCGTAAGTGGTGACCAGCTTCATGGTGGAAGCCGGGTTCACCGAGACGTCGGCGTTGAAAACCGTAGGGGTACCAGGGCCGTTCAGGGGCAGCATCACCAGGGACAACGCGGTATTTTGCAGCTTGGCTTTCTGCAAGGCCTGCGCAACGCTGGGTGGCAGGGTGTTATTGACGGGAGCAGCGGAAACGGAAAAGGCCAGGGGCAAGACAACACTGGCAAGTAACACTGAACGCAAAGATTTGATCATAAGAAATAAAACCCTACTGCTGAGGAGGGTGAAAAAGGCGAGGGGTACGGAAGAAAATCCCTCATTGGTCACGAAAGTGTCGGCATTATGCCCCAAGCTGGCGCTGCTTGTAGCTGAACGATAGCCGCTAATTGCGGTTTTTTTGCGCGCATTTGCCCGTCGGTCCCAGAGAGTCGGGCAATTGCCGCCTTAAACTGCTAAAGTGCCGCCCGTTAATACTTATGAGGATTGTTCCAATGGCGACTAACCGTTCCCAGCGTCTGCGCAAAAAACTGTGCGTTGATGAATTTCAAGAGCTGGGTTTCGAACTGAACCTGGACTTCAACGAAGGCCTGAGTGAAGAAGCTATCGACGCTTTCCTCGAAGCATTCATCAAAGAAGCCATGGAAGCCAATGGCCTGGGCTATGTCGGCGGCGATGACTACGGTCTGGTTTGCCTGCAAAAGCGTGGCTCGGTCTCCGAAGAGCAGCGTGCTGCGGTCGAAGCCTGGCTGAAAACCCGTTCCGAGCTGACCAAGGCTGAAGTCAGCCCGTTGCTGGACGTGTGGTATCCGGAAAAGCCGATCAACGCGGCTAAGTGATACTGAAAAAAACGGCGACCTGAGGGTCGCCGTTTTTTTATGCCTTGCGCCAATTCAGAATCAGCAGCGTCAACACCCCCGCCACAATCCCCCAGAACGCCGAACCGATGGAAAACAACGTCAAGCCTGACGCCGTGACCATAAAGGTAATCAGCGCCGCTTCCCGTTCCTTCGGCTCATTCATGGCGATGCTCAAGCCATTGATGATCGAGCCAAACAACGCCAACGCCGCAATCGACAGCACCAGTTCCTTGGGCAGGGCTGCGAACAGTGCTGCCAGCGTGGCGCCGAATACCCCGGCAATCCCATAGAACACCCCACACCACACCGCAGCGGTGTAGCGCTTGTTGCGGTCTTCATGGGCGTGCGGCCCGGTGCAGATCGCGGCGCTGATCGCCGCCAGGTTGATGCCGTGGGAGCCGAACGGTGCCAGCACCAGTGACGCCAGGCCGGTGATGGTGATCAACGGCGAAGCCGGCACGGTGTAGCCGTCGGCTCGCAGCACGGCTACGCCGGGCATGTTCTGCGAGGTCATAGCCACCACGAACAGCGGAATGCCGATGCTGATGGTCGCCGCCAGCGAGAAGTGCGGCGTCGTCCAAACAGGCGTCGCCACCTCCAGATGAAAACCGCTGAAATCCAGCAGCCCCATCATCCCTGACAAGGCGGTACCGATGAGCAAGGCGGCCAGCACGGCATAACGCGGCGACAGGCGCTTGATGATCAGGTAGGTGAAGAACATCCCCAGCACCAGCCCGGTACGATGCTGGGCTGCGACGAAAATCTCGCTGCCGATCTTGAACAGGATCCCCGCCAGCAACGCCGCCGCCAGTGACGCCGGAATCCGCTTGACCAGTTTCTCAAAGCTGCCGGTCAACCCGCAGAGCGTCACCAGTACCGCGCAGGTGATGTAGGCACCGATGGCCTCGCCATAGCTCACGCCGCCCAGGCTGGTGATCAGCAGCGCCGCGCCAGGGGTGGACCAGGCGATGGTGATCGGTGTGCGATAGCGCAGGGACAGGCCGATGCTGCACACCGCCATGCCGATGGAAATCGCCCAGATCCACGAAGAAATCTGCGCCGTGGTCAAGCCGGCGGCCTGGCCGGCCTGGAACATCAGCACCAGGGAGCTGGTGTAGCCGGTCATCATGGCGATAAAGCCGGCGACGACGGCCGACGCAGAAGTGTCGGCCAGCGGGCGCAAGGGCGCTTGGGTGGCGTCGGTCATGGAGAGGTGTTCCTTATTGCCGGGAATTTGCCGCTGGCGGCTCTGATTCAAGCCTAAACTCAAACGTAACGAGTCATTGCAATACAGCCGAGGCCGCAAACAGCCGTACAGTGTGTTGGCGCAGTGGGTTGTGTACAATGTGCGCTGTTTTTAGGTGATACTTGCCAGCGACACGCTGTTGCCGTATTACCGTTAATTCGCCGTTCTCAAACCCGAGTGCTCATGAACGAACAGTTGCAACCTCTCAAGAAACAACCGCGAGCCGGCAAGGCCGGTCGCAGCGGAACCCAGGACGATATCGTCTATGCGCATATCTTCGAGGCGATCCTTGAACAACGCCTGGCGCCCGGAACCAAATTGAGTGAAGAGGCACTGGGCGAGATCTTCGGCGTGAGCCGCACCATCATTCGCCGTGCGCTGTCGCGCCTGGCCCATGAAAGCGTGGTACTGCTGCGGCCCAATCGCGGTGCGGTGGTTGCCAGCCCAAGCGTCGAAGAAGCGCGCCAGGTGTTCATGGCACGGCGCCTGGTGGAGCGGGCGATCACGGAGTTGGCGGTGCAGCACGCCACGGCCGAGCAGTTGGCCGAGTTGCGCCAGATGGTCAACGACGAGCGCGACAGCTTCTCGCGCGGTGATCGCGGCGCCGGTATCCGTCTCTCTGGCGAATTCCATTTGAAGCTGGCCGAAGCCGCGAAGAACGCGCCGCTGATCAGCTTCCAGCGCAGCCTGGTGTCCCAGACGTCATTGATCATCGCCCAGTACGAAAGCGGCAACCGCTCCCACTGTTCCTACGATGAGCACACCCAGTTGATCGACGCGATCGAAGCCCGGGATGCGACGTTGGCGGTGAACTTGATGATGCATCACATGGATCACATCGACAGCAAGCTCAACCTCGATGAAGAGAGTGCGTCGGATGATTTGCATGCGGTGTTTTCGCATCTTTTACAGACTAAAAAACCTGGGCGCTCGTCTGTAAAGTTGTAAACCCAATCAAATGTGGGAGCGAGCTTGTGTGGGAGCCGGGCTTGCCCGCGATGCAGGCGCCGCGGTGTATCAGTTACACCGCGGTGATGCTATCGCAGGCAAGCCAGCTCCCACACAAGCCAGCTCCCACATTGGTTGTATGTAGCTTGAATCAGCGCTGGTGCACCAGTTGCCCGGCTGCATAGGTTTGCAACACCGTCCGGTCATCCCCCAACGTCATCAGCACAAACAACGTCTCGGCAATGTTATTGGCCTGTTTCAGGCGATAGCTCAGCAGCGGCGTGGCGTTGTAATCCAATACCAGGAAGTCTGCATCGGTACCCGGCTGCAACGTGCCGATCTTGTCTTCCAGGCGCAGCGCTCGAGCGCCGCCCAGGGTTGCCAGGTACAGCGACTTGAACGGGCTCAAGCGCGCACCTTGCAGCTGCATGACCTTGTACGCTTCGTTCAGGGTTTGCAGCAGCGAGAAGCTGGTGCCGCCGCCCACGTCGGTGCCCAGGCCCACGTTCAAGTTGTGTTTCTCGGCCATCGGCAGGTTGAACAACCCACTACCGAGGAAGAAGTTCGAAGTCGGGCAGAACGCCACCGCCGAACCGGTCTCTGCCAGCCGTGCGCATTCGTCGTCGCACAGGTGTACGCCGTGGGCAAACACCGAGCGCTCGCCGAGCAGCTTGTAATGGTCGTAGACATCCAGGTAGCCGTTGCGCTCCGGGAACAGCTCATTGACCCACTCGATTTCCTGCTTGTTCTCGCTGATGTGGGTCTGCATATACAGGTCTGGGTATTCGCCCAGCAACTGACCGGCCAGCGTCAGTTGCTCCGGCGTGCTCGTAGGGGCGAAGCGTGGCGTCACCGCGTAATGCAGGCGCCCCTTGCCGTGCCAGCGTTCGATCAGCGCCTTGCTTTCCTGGTAGCCGGATTCGGCGGTGTCGGTGAGGTAGTCCGGCGCGTTGCGGTCCATCATCACCTTGCCGGCGATCATGCGCAGGTCGAGTTTCTCGGCCGCTTCAAAGAATGCATTCACCGATTGCGGGTGCACGCTGCCGAACACCAGCGCTGTGGTGGTGCCGTTGCGCAGCAGTTCCTTGATGAAGATATCGGCGACTTCTTCGGCGTGAGCCTTGTCGGCAAACTGGCTTTCACAGGGGAAGGTGTAGGTGTTGAGCCAGTCCAGCAACTGCTCGCCATAGGCGCCGACCATACCGGTCTGCGGCAGGTGGATATGGGTGTCGATCAAGCCAGGGGTGATCAGCGCGTCCTGGTAATGGGTGATGTCGATATCGGCGGGCAGGCTCGGCAGCAGGTCGCTGGCGTGCCCGAGGGCACTGATCTGGCCGTTGTCGATCACCAGCAGGCCGTCCTCGAAATATTCATAAGAGGCTTCGATCCCCACGATGGCAGGGTCGGCGATGCTGTGCAGGATGGCGGCACGGTAGGCTTTGCGAGTCAAAGGCATGATCGTCTCAATTCAGATAGCGTGGCTGCGGCGCGAAGCCGGCAGCAGTTTGGCAATAGGTTCGGCGCCGGCAAGATGCTGGCCGAAATTGGCGTTATAGGTGGCGATGATTTCACCGGCGATGGAGATGGCGATCTCCACCGGAAGCTTGCCCTTGACCTCGGGGAGGCCCATGGGGCAACGCATGCGTTGCAACTGCGCGGCGTCAAAGCCGCGATCACGCAGGCGGTGTTCGAATTTGACCCGCTTGGTTTTCGAGCCGATCAGGCCGAAGTAGGCGAAGTCGTTGCGCTTGAGCAGGGCGGCGGTCAGTTCCAGGTCCAGCGCGTGGTTGTGGGTCATGACGATGCAGTAGCTGCCTGCAGGCAGGTCGGCAATTTCGTCGACCGGCTCTTCGCTGACAATTTTACGCACGCCTTCGGGGATGTGCTGCGGGAATTCCTGCTCGCGGGAATCGATCCAGCGCACCCGGCAGGGCAGACTCGCCAGCAATGGTACCAACGCACGGCCGACGTGGCCGGCGCCAAACACGGCGATGTGCGCTTGCGCCTGGCCCATGGGTTCGAACAGCAGCACGGTCACGCCGCCGCAGCACTGGCCCAGGCTGGCGCCGAGGCTGAAGCGCTCCAGATGGGTGTTCTGCTGGCCGCGCACCAGCATGTCCCGGGCGATCTGCATCGCCTTGTATTCCAGGTGCCCGCCGCCGATGGTGTCGAAGGTGTGCGCGGCGCTGATGACCATCTTGGAACCGGCGTTGCGCGGGGTTGAGCCGAGTTCTTCGATGATGGTGACGAGCACGCAGGGTTCGCCCTGGTTTTGCAGGGTGGCGAGGGCGCTGATCCAGTTGTCCATGTCTACCTCCAGTCAGATCGTTCCCACGCTCCGCGTGGGAATGCATACCGTGACGCTCAGCGTCACTAGAGCGGACGCACAGCGTCCAGAGCGGCATTCCCACGCTCCGCGTGGGAACGATCAACAGCCTTTAGCGCCCGCAACTGCCGCATCTGTTCACATCCCCACAACACCCGCTCGGGCGTGGCCGGCGCATCGATCCTGGGCTGCTGGCGATAGTCAGCCAAGCTCGCCACCGCATCCTTGATTGCACACCACGAAGCAATCCCGAGCATGAACGGCGGCTCGCCCACGGCCTTGGAATGGAACACCGTGTCCTCCGGGTTCTTGCGGTTCTCTACCAGCTTCACCCGCAAGTCCAGCGGCATGTCGGCCACTGCCGGGATCTTGTAGCTCGCCGGGCCGTTGGTCATCAGCTTGCCCTTGTTGTTCCACACCAGCTCTTCCATGGTCAGCCAGCCCATGCCCTGGATGAAGCCGCCTTCCACCTGGCCGATGTCGATGGCTGGGTTCAGCGAAGCGCCGACGTCATGCAGGATGTCGGTGCGTAGCATCTTGTATTCACCGGTCAGAGTGTCGACGATCACTTCGCAGCAAGCAGCCCCGAAGGCGTAGTAGTAGAACGGTCGCCCGCGTGACTGGCTGCGGTCGTAGAAAATTTTCGGGGTTTTGTAGAAACCTGTGCTGGAGAGCGATACCTGGGCGAAATACGCCTGCTGGATCAACGCCTCGAAGCTCAGGATCTGCTCGCGCACGCGCACATGGCCGTTGCGAAACTCCACGTCCGCCTCGCTTACGTCGTACTTGCGCGCCGCAAACTCCACCAGGCGCTGCTTGATGGTTTCGGCCGCATTCTGCGCGGCCTTGCCGTTCAGGTCGGCGCCGCTGGAGGCAGCGGTGGGCGAGGTGTTGGGTACCTTGTCGGTGTTGGTGGCGGTGATCTGGACGCGGTCGATTTCGACCTGGAATACCTCGGCCACGACTTGCGCGACCTTGGTATTCAAGCCCTGGCCCATCTCGGTGCCGCCGTGGTTCAGGTGGATGCTGCCATCGGTGTAGATATGGATCAGCGCGCCGGCCTGGTTGAGGAAGCTGGCGGTGAACGAAATACCGAATTTCACCGGGGTCAGCGCCAGGCCTTTTTTCAGGATCGGGCTGTGGGCGTTGTACAGGCGGATCGCTTCGCGGCGCTCGGCATATTGGCTGCTGGCTTCCAGTTCGGCGGTCATTTCTTCGAGCATGTTGTGCTCGACGGTCTGGTAGTAGTGGGTGACGTTGCGTTCGGTCTTGCCGTAGTAGTTGGCCTTGCGCACCGCCAACGGGTCTTGGCCCAGATGGCGCGCAATGGCGTCCATTACCTCTTCGATGGCGACCATGCCTTGGGGGCCGCCGAAGCCGCGATAGGCCGTGTTGGAGGCAGTGTTGGTCTTGCAGCGATGGCCATTGACCGTGGCGTCGCCCAGGTAATACGAGTTGTCGGCGTGGAACATGGCGCGGTCGACAATCGAGTTGGACAGGTCCGGCGAACAACCGCAGTTACCCGCCAGATCCAGGTTGATGCCGTGCAGTCGGCCGTTGTCGTCAAACCCCACGTCGTATTCGATATAGAAGGGGTGACGCTTGCCGGTCATCAGCATGTCTTCGACCCGTGGCAGGCGCATCTTGGTCGGCTGGCCAGTGAGGCGCGCCACCACGGCGCACAGGCATGCCGGGCTGGCGGCCTGGGTTTCCTTGCCGCCGAACCCGCCGCCCATGCGGCGCATGTCCACGACAATCTTGTTCATCGACACGTCAAGCACTTCGGCCACCAGCTTCTGCACTTCGGTGGGGTTTTGCGTGGAACAGTAGACGATCATGCCGCCGTCTTCGGTGGGCATCACCGATGAGATCTGGGTTTCGAGATAAAAGTGTTCCTGGCCACCGATATGCAAGGTGCCCTGGATACGGTGCTTGGCACTCGCCAGCGCAGTGGCCGAATCGCCGCGCTGGTGGGTGTGGCTGTCGAGCACGAAGTGCTTGTTGCGAAACGCCTCGACCACATCCAGTACCGGTTCCAGGTCTTCATATTCGATCACCGCCGCCATCGCCGCCTTGCGGGCGGTCTCCAGGTCGCGGGCGGCCACGGCCAGTACCACCTGGCCCACGAACTGCACGGTGTCGATGGCCAGCAGCGGGTCGCCGGGCATCAACGGGCCAATGTCTTTCAGTCCCGGTACGTCTTCATGGGTGATGGCAATGCGTACGCCGTCGAAGGCGTAGCAGGGCGCGGTGTCGATGCTGATGATCCGGGCATGGGCGCGGTCGGACATGCGCGCATACAGGTGCAACTGGTTGGGAAATTCCAGGCGGTCGTCGATGTACTGCGCTTCACCGCTGACGTGCTTGGCGGCGCTGTCATGCTTGACGCTGCGACCTACCCCGGTGGTGAGGTCCTGGGCAAAGAGTGCGGCAAGTTCGGCCTGGGTTTTTACCACGGCGTGATGGTTAGACATAAGCGGTCACCCGAGTCTCGATGTGCGGCGTTTGCAGTTCGATGAAGTATTTGCGCAGCAGGTTCTGCGCGCTGAGCAGGCGGTATTCCTTGCTGGCGCGGAAGTCCGACAGTGGGGTGAAGTCCTGTGCCAGTGCGGCGCAGGCTTTCTCGACCGTGGCCAAGTTCCAGATGGCGCCCACCAACGCGGCCTCGCAATTTTTTGCGCGTTTTGGTGTGGCTGCCATGCCTCCGAAGGCAACGCGAGCCGCGCTGATCACACCGTTGTCGATGTTCAGGTTGAACGCTGCGCACACCGCGGAAATATCGTCGTCCAGTCGCTTGGACACCTTGTAGGCCCGGAACAGCGTGTGGCCCTTGGGCACGATGATGGTCTCGATGAACTCGCTGTCCTGGCGCGCGGTGACGCGGTAGTCGATGAAGTAGTCTTCCAGCGCCAGGGTGCGGCGGGTGTTGCCTTTGCACAGCACGATCTGGGCGCCCAGGGCAATCAGCAGCGGCGGCGAATCACCAATGGGCGAAGCGTTGCCAATATTGCCGCCCAGGGTGCCCTGGTTGCGGATTTGCAGGGAGGCGAAGCGCTGCAGCAGTTCGCCGAAGTCCGGGTATTCGTGGTGCAGCGCGGCGTAGCAGTCGGAGAGGGCGGTGGCCGCGCCGATTTCCAGGCGGTCGTCGAACTGCTCGATGCGCTTCATGGCTTCAATGTTGCCGACGTAGATCATCACCGGCAGGGTGCGGTGGAACTGGGTGACCTCCAGCGCCAGGTCAGTGCCGCCGGCCAGCAGGCGGGCTTGCGGGTAGGCGTCATAGAGGTCGGCCAGGTCGGCGACGGTCAGTGGCACCAGGCAGCGCTTGTCACCGCTGTTGAGTTCACCGGTTTGCGTCGGCGCGATGGCTTTGAGGCGGGCGATGGTTTCAGCCTGGCGGCTGTCGAATTGATCCTGGGGCTTGTTGCAGCAGGCCTGTTCGGCGGCGGCGAGGATCGGGCGATAACCGGTGCAACGACACAGGTTGCCGGCCAGGGCTTCATGGGCTTTCTGGCTGTCGGGTGCATCGCTGTTCTTTTGCAGGGCAAACAGCGACATCACAAAACCTGGGGTACAAAAGCCGCACTGCGAACCGTGGCACTCGACCATGGCCTGTTGCACGCTGTGCAGTTGGCCCTGGTGCTTGAGGTCTTCGACGCTGATCAGTTGTTTGCCGTGCAGTGACGACACGAACGTCAGGCAGGAATTGAGGCTGCGATAACGAATCTGCTCGACGCCTTGCTCGTCGGTGTGCAACTCGCCGACCACCACGGTGCACGCGCCACAGTCGCCGCTGGCGCAACCTTCCTTGGTACCGGATTTGCCCACATGCTCGCGCAGATAGTTGAGCACGGTCAGGTTGGGGTCCAGGGCGTGCTCGCTACGGAGTTCCTGGTTAAGTAAAAACTGGATCACGGAAGGCCTCGCAGACTCATTATTGTTGTTAACCGCTTTGCGCCGAATCTAGTCATGTCTGACTTTTCGGTCAATGGTTTTCTGACCTAAGGGTCAAGAAAATACGATCACAACACTTTCAATTATGGTTCAGTCTTCTGGAACCGGCGTTTTTGGCGGCTTACAGGCTTTCAACGTTGCTTATTTCGTGCCAAATTCGCCAAGGTTGGCGTAGCGCCATCAGCGGGCCAATGCGCTACACTGCCGCGCTTGTACCGATAGCAGATTTCGAAGGGAAAACATGACGTTCAAGGCGCCGGACAGTCTCGCCGAGCAAATTGCTCACCACCTCGCCGAACGTATCATTCGCGGCGATCTCATGCCTGGGGAGCGAATCCAGGAACAGAAAGTCACGCTGGCGCTCAACGTCAGCCGTGGTTCCGTGCGCGAAGCTTTGCTGATCCTTGAGCGCCGCCATCTGATTGCGATCCTGCCGCGCCGTGGCGCCCACGTCACCGAACTCACCGCGCACAAGGTGCAGAGCCTGTGTACGTTGATGGGCGAGATGTACATCCTGCTCGGCAATGCGGTTGCCGAAGGCTGGCAGACCCAGGCCGACATGGCGCCGTTTCTGCAGATCCAGCAACGCCTTCAATTGAGCCTGGAGCGTGAGGACATCCGCGCTTTCGTCGAAGAAAGCTTCAATGTGATGCGCGCTGCGTACCCCTTCGCCAACAACCCGTATTTGCAGGAAACCGTCGAAAACCTGCAACCGGCGATGAACCGCGCCTATTACCTGGCGCTGGATCAGCGCAAGGCGTCCATGAGCGAGTTCCTGGCGCTGTTCGAGCAATTGCTCGCCGCAGTACTGGCCCGTGACCTGGTGCAGATTCGCCTGGTGCTCACAGCCTATTGCCAGCGCAGCAGTTCGCTGGTCATCGCAGCCTTGGCGGACGCCTAAGCGTGCGGCTCAAGTGCATCAAGTTGGCGGGGTTCAAATCCTTTGTCGACCCGACCACCGTCAACTTCCCCAGCAACATGGCGGCGGTGGTGGGGCCCAATGGCTGCGGCAAGTCGAACATCATCGACGCCGTGCGCTGGGTGATGGGCGAGAGCTCGGCGAAAAACCTGCGCGGCGAGTCGATGACCGACGTCATCTTCAACGGCTCCACCAGCCGCAAGCCGGTGAGCCAGGCCAGTATCGAACTGGTATTCGATAATTCCGACGGCACCCTGATCGGCGAATACGCAGCCTACGCGGAAATTTCCATCCGTCGTAAAGTCACCCGCGACAGCCAGAACAGTTACTTCCTCAACGGCACCAAGTGTCGCCGTCGCGATATCACCGATATCTTCCTTGGCACTGGCCTGGGCCCGCGCAGCTACTCGATCATCGAGCAGGGCATGATCTCCAAGCTGATCGAAGCCAAGCCCGAAGACCTGCGCAACTTTATCGAAGAAGCGGCTGGCATCTCCAAATACAAGGAGCGCCGCCGCGAGACTGAAAACCGTATCCGCCGCACCCACGAAAACCTCGCCCGGCTGACCGACCTGCGCGAAGAGCTGGAGCGCCAGCTCGAACGCCTGCACCGCCAGGCCCAGGCCGCCGAGAAGTATCAGGAATACAAGGGTGAAGAGCGCCAGCTCAAGGCGCAATTGTCGGCCCTGCGCTGGCAAGCATTGAATGACCAGGTGGGCCAGCGCGAAGCGATTATTGGCACCCAGGAAGTCAGTTTTGAAGCGCTGGTGGCCGAGCAGCGTAATGCCGACGCCAGCATTGAGCGCTTGCGTGACGGCCACCATGAGTTGTCCGAGCGCTTCAATCTGGTGCAAGGCCGCTTCTATTCGGTGGGCGGTGACATTGCCCGGGTCGAGCAGAGTATCCAGCACGGCCAGCAGCGTTTGCGCCAGTTGCAGGATGACTTGAAGGAAGCTGAACGCGCGCGCCTGGAAACCGAATCGCACCTGGGCCATGACCGTACCTTGCTGCTGACCCTGGGCGAAGAGCTGGACATGCTCACCCCCGAGCAGGAAATCACCAGCGCCGCCGCCGAAGAAGCCGCCGCCGCCCTGGAAGAATCCGAAGCCACCATGCACGGCTGGCAGGAACAGTGGGACGCCTTCAACCTGCGATCCGCCGAGCCACGCCGCCAGGCCGAGGTGCAGCAGTCGCGCATCCAGCAGTTGGAAACCAGCATGGAACGCCTGGCCGAGCGCCAGCGTCGGTTGCAGGAGGAGCGCGTATTGCTCGCTGCCGATCCGGAAGACGCGGCGATCATGGCGCTGAGCGAACAGCTGGCCGAAAGCGAAATGACCCTGGAAGAGCTGGAGGCCAGCGAAGAACAGCAAGTGGAGCGCCTGGAGCAACTGCGCCAGCAATTGCACACCGCGACCCAGGCGCAGCAGCAAGCCCAGGGCGACTTGCAGCGGCTCAATGGTCGGTTGGCTTCGTTGGAAGCCTTGCAGCAGGCCGCGCTCGACCCAGGCACCGGCACCGCCGAATGGCTGCGCGACCAGCATTTGGCCGAGCGCCAGCGCCTGGCTGAAGGCTTGAAAGTCGAAGCCGGCTGGGAACTGGCGGTGGAAACCGTGTTGGGTGCCGATCTGCAAGCGGTGCTGGTGGATGATTTTGCGGGTTTCGACCTGGTCGGGTTTGCCCAGGGCGATTTGCGCCTGCTCAGCCCGGCGCCCGAGGGTGCACGGGTGCCGGGCAGCTTGCTGGACAAGGTCGAGGCGGCGATGGATCTGTCGCCATGGCTGGGCCAGGTCAGGCCCGTGGAGACCCTTGAGCAAGCCTTGGCCCAACGCGGCCAATTGGCGGCCGGCGAAAGCTTGATCAGCCGCGATGGTTATTGGGTCGGCCGCCACTTCCTGCGCGTGCGCCGCGCCAGTGAGGCGGAAAGTGGCGTATTGGCCCGTGGCCAGGAAATCGTCAACCTGAGCGCCGAGCGTGAAGAACGCGAAGCCACACTGGAAAGCCTGGAAACCGAACTGCAAACCCTGCGCGCTACCCAGCGCCAGCAGGAAACCGGCCGCGAACACCTGCGTCGGCTGTTGCAGGACGAAGCGCGCCAGCAAGGCGAGTTGAAAGCCCAACTTTCCGCGAGCAGGGCCAAGGTCGAGCAATTGACCCTGCGCCGCACCCGTCTTGACGAAGAAGTGGCCGAGATGGGCGAACAGCGCGCCCTGGAACATGAACAGATCGGTGAAGCGCGCCTGCACTTGCAGGAGGCCCTCGACAGCATGGCCCTGGACACCGAACAGCGCGAGTTGCTGCTGGCCCAGCGCGACAGCCTGCGCGAGCGCCTTGACCGCGTGCGCCAGGAAGCCCGGCAGCACAAGGACCACGCCCATCAGTTGGCCGTACGCCTGGGCTCGTTGCGCGCCCAGCATGATTCCACGCGCCAGGCCCTTGAGCGCCTGGAGATGCAGTCCGAACGCCTGACCGAAAAGCGCGAGCAACTGAGCCTCAACCTGGAGGAGGGCGAGGCGCCGCTGGAAGAGCTGCGCCTCAAGCTTGAGGAATTGCTCGACAAGCGCATGACCGTCGATGTCGAACTCAAGACCGCCCAGATCGCCCTGGAAGACGCCGACCGTGAACTGCGCGACGCCGAAAAGCGTCGCACCATGGCCGAGCAGCAATCGCAGTTGATCCGCGGCCAGCTCGAACAACAGCGTATGGAATGGCAAGCCCTCACCGTGCGCCGCAAGACCTTGCAAGACCAATTGCTGGAAGACGGCTATGACCTGCACGGCGTGCTCAACACCCTGACCGCCCAGGCCAACGAGAAAGACGCCGAAGAAGAACTTGAACGGATTGCCGCACGTATTCAACGCCTGGGCGCGATCAACCTCGCCGCTATCGATGAGTACCAGCAGCAGTCCGAGCGTAAACGTTATCTGGATGCCCAGGACGCCGATCTGGTTGAAGCCCTGGACACCCTGGAAAACGTGATCCGCAAGATCGACAAGGAAACCCGCAACCGCTTCAAAGATACCTTTGATCAGATTAATGGCGGTTTACAGGCGTTATTCCCAAAAGTTTTCGGTGGTGGCAGCGCCTACTTGGAACTGACGGGCGAAGATCTACTCGATACAGGGGTAACGATCATGGCGCGGCCTCCGGGCAAGAAGAACAGCACCATCCATTTATTGTCTGGCGGCGAAAAAGCCCTGACCGCATTGGCCCTGGTATTTGCCATCTTCAAGTTGAACCCGGCGCCGTTCTGCATGCTCGACGAAGTTGACGCGCCGCTGGATGACGCTAACGTTGGACGCTACGCTCGGTTGGTCAAAGAGATGTCCCAGACCGTGCAGTTCATCTATATCACCCACAACAAGATCGCCATGGAAATGGCCGACCAGTTGATGGGGGTGACGATGCATGAGCCGGGATGTTCGCGATTGGTAGCGGTGGATGTGGAAGAGGCGATGGCGATGGTGGAATCCTGAGCCACGCTGGGAGAGAGAATTTACAGCACGCTGTAGGGCGATTTACCGGCCTGGGGAAAGTGGCAAATGGACATATTTGTTCAAGGCATTTTGACAGACGGTGTAAAGTTATCTTTGGTCGTGCTAGTTTAATGTCAATTTTTCGTGTGCGTGGGCAAAACGTCAGTCAGAACATAGAGTTGGCGCCACGTTTTAAAGCGGTTTGCACGGTGCTAAACCCCTTATTTTTCAGCATTTTTTATTAGAGGCACGGGATTACATGGAAATCGGTCTGCGCGAGTGGCTGATCGTCATCGGCATTATTGTCATTGCCGGTATTCTTTTTGATGGCTGGCGCCGCATGCGCGGTGGCAAGGGCAAGCTCAAGTTCCGGCTGGACCGAAACCTGTCCAACTTGCCTGATGACGACGGCGCCGCCGAGCTGCTGGGGCCGCCCCGTGTGCTGGATACCCATAAAGAGCCGCAACTGGACGAGCACGACCTGCCGTCGATGAGCGCCCCGCTGCGTGAAGCCCGCGAGCCGTCGTCCAAGCGTGGCAAGCGCGGTAGCGCGGCGGTTGCCGAGCCGCACCAGGGCGACCTGAACCTCGACGTCGATGATGGCCCGAGCTTCAGCAGCCGCGATGACGATTTCCCGGACGAGACGTCCGCCAAGAGTGCGGCGCGCCAATCGGTCAACGATCAGCCGGCTGCCGAAGAAGTCCTGGTCATCAGCGTGATCTGCCGCGACGCCGGCGGTTTCAAAGGCCCGGCACTCTTGCAGAACATCCTCGAAAGCGGCCTGCGTTTTGGCGAGATGGATATCTTCCATCGTCACGAAAGCATGGCCGGTAACGGCGAAGTGCTGTTCTCCATGGCCAACGCGGTCAAGCCGGGCACGTTCGATCTGGACGATATCGACCTGTTCAGCACCCCGGCGGTGAGTTTCTTCCTTGGCCTGCCAGGCCCGCGTCACCCCAAACAAGCGTTCGACGTGATGGTGGCCGCTGCCCGCAAGCTGTCCCAGGAGCTCAACGGCGAGCTCAAGGACGACCAGCGCAGCGTGCTCACCGCCCAGACCATCGAACACTACCGTCAGCGCATCGTCGAGTTCGAGCGTCGCGCCCTGACACAGAAACGCTGAGGATCGATCTTAAGCGTTGTCTGTAGAATCCGTGCACTAACATATTGAGCAGCTTCGGCTGCTCTTTTGCTTTATGAGAGAACACCCATGACCGCCGCCCAAACCCGCATCCTCGAACTGCGCGCTGAGCTGGATCAGCACAACTATCGCTACCACGTCCTCGACGAGCCGAGCATTCCGGACGCCGAATACGACCGCCTGTTCCACGAGCTCAAGGCCCTGGAGGCCGAGCACCCGGAACTGGTGACGCGTGACTCACCGACGCAGCGGGTCGGCAGTGCGGCATTGTCGGCGTTCACCCAGGTCAAGCACGAGATCCCGATGCTCAGCCTGGGCAACGCCTTCGATGAAACCACCATGCTGGAGTTTGATCGCCGGGTCACCGAGGGCCTTGATCTGCCGGTGGGCGATCTATTTGGCGCTGGCGCGGCGGTGGAATACAGCTGCGAGCCGAAGCTGGATGGCCTGGCGGTCAGCCTGCTGTACCAGGATGGCGAGCTGGTGCGCGGTGCCACCCGGGGCGACGGCACCACCGGCGAGGACATCAGCGTCAATGTGCGCACCGTGCGCAATATCCCCCTGAAACTGCACGGCACGGGCTGGCCAGCCACCCTGGAAGTGCGCGGTGAAGTGTTCATGTCCAAGGCCGGTTTCGAGCGGTTGAACGCCTCGCAACTGGAAGTGGGCGGCAAGACCTTCGCCAACCCGCGCAACGCCGCGGCGGGCAGCCTGCGCCAACTGGATTCGAAGATCACCGCCAGTCGCCCGCTGGAATTCTGCTGCTATGGCATCGGCCAGGTGACCGCGGATATCAGCGACACCCATATCGGCAACCTCAAGCAGTTGCAGAAGTGGGGTATGCCGATCAGCCACGAATTGAAGCTGGCCAAGGGTATCCAGGAATGCCTGGACTACTACCGCGACATCGGCGAGCGCCGCAATGCGCTGGGCTATGAAATCGACGGCGTGGTGTTCAAGGTCAACAGCATTGCCTACCAGCGTGAACTGGGCTTCCGTGCCCGCGAGCCGCGCTGGGCGATCGCGCACAAATTCCCGGCCATGGAAGAACTCACCGAGCTGCTCGACGTGGAGTTCCAGGTCGGTCGTACCGGTGCGGTCACGCCGGTGGCGCGCCTCAAGCCGGTCAAGGTGGCCGGCGTGACCGTGTCCAATGCCACCCTGCATAACATGGACGAAGTGGCACGCCTGGGGCTGATGATTGGCGACACCGTGATCATCCGCCGCGCCGGTGATGTGATTCCGCAGGTGGTCTCGGTGGTCACCGAGCGCCGCCCGGAAAACGCCCGCGCCGTGCAGATCCCGCAGAATTGCCCGGTGTGCGGTTCCCATGTGGAGCGCACGCAACTGGTCAAGCGTAGCAAGGGCAAGGAAACCGTCAGCGAAGGCGCGGTGTACCGTTGCGTCGGGCGCCTGGCCTGCGGTGCGCAACTCAAGCAGGCAATCATTCATTTCGTCTCGCGCCGGGCCATGGACATCGACGGCCTGGGCGACAAGACCATCGAGCAACTGGTGGATGAACAGCTCATCGGTTCGCCGGCCGATCTCTACAAGCTCAAATATGAACAGATCATCGACCTGGAAGGCTTTGCCGATATCTCCAGCAAGAAGCTGATCAGTGCCATCGAAAACAGCAAGACTCCGACCCTGGCACGCTTTATCTACGCCTTGGGCATTCCCGATGTGGGCGAGGAGACGGCCAAGGTCCTGGCGCGCTCGCTGGCGTCCCTGGAGCGCGTTCAAAAGGCGTTGCCAGAGGTGCTGACGTACTTGCCGGATGTAGGTCTGGAAGTGGCCCATGAGATCCATAGCTTCTTTGGAGACGGGCACAACCAGCAGGTGATTGGCGCGCTATTGTCACCGGACGAATGCGGTTTGCAATTGCAAGAGCAGGGCGAACTCAGCGCGGAATTCGCCGCGAGCACCACCTTGGGCGGTTTGCTCGACAAGCTGCACGTGCCGTCGGTGGGGCCAGGTGCTGCGCAGAAACTCGCGGACAAGTTCGGTTCGCTGGAAGGCGTCATCAAGGCTGACTGGCTCGATATGCGCCAGGCGCTGCCCGAGAAGCAAGCCAAGGCTGTGCGGGACTTTTTCGATAATGCCGACAACGCTAGCCATGCCCTGGCCATCGAGCAGCAGCTCAAGGACTTTGGTATGCATTGGCAGAGCGAGAAAAAGGTCGTTGAAGGCTTGCCCGAAGCCGGGCACACCTGGGTACTCACGGGCTCCCTGGAGCTGATGAGCCGCGATGTGGCCAAGGACAAGCTCGAAAGCCTGGGGGCCAAGGTGGCCGGTTCCGTTTCGGCGAAAACCCACTGTGTGGTGGCGGGACCGGGCGCTGGCTCGAAACTGGCCAAGGCCAATGAGCTGGGCCTGAAAGTACTGGACGAAGAGGCCTTCGTCGCCTTCCTGGCCAAGCACAACATCACCGTCTGATTGATCGTCCCCACGCTCCGCGTGGGAACGCATCCTGTGACACTCCGCGTCACGGCCTTCGCGCAGACGCAGAGCGTCCAAGGCGGCATTCCCACGCGGAGCGTGGGAACGATCTCTCAACACTGTAGGAGCGAGCTTGCTCGCGAAGAACCGGAGGACGCCGCTGTGAACCAGGCAGCCCGCGTTATCGTTGATGATCTTCGCGAGCAAGCTCGCTCCTACAGGGAGCAGTTGAACGATCCCGAGCGAGAAATGATCTAGTCTCTGTCACCCAGGGAGAGATCGCCATGTTCCGCTACTTCGAGCAACTCAGCACGCGCATCGCCGCTCCGTTCATGGCCGAAACCTCGCGCAACAGCAAGGTGTGGCAATGCCGGTGTGGCCAGTCGCTGTTTTTTCGCAACAGCCAGTGCCTGGCCTGCCAGGCGGCATTGGGTTACCAGCCGCAGCAAAGCCGCCTGTCGTCCTTGCAACCTGGGCCGGCGGTCGGTACTTGGCTGGCGGACGATAATCTCGATGCCGGCGCATTCCGGCGCTGTGCAAACCTCGATTCACCCGCCGCCTGCAACTGGCTGATTCCTGCCCACAGCACCGCGCCGTTGTGCGTGGCCTGTAGCCTGAACCGCACCATTCCTGATCTCTCGGTTCCGGAAAACCCCGAACGCTGGCGCAAGGTTGAAACCGCCAAGCGCCGCTTGGTGGCGCAACTGATCAGTCTAGGCCTGCAAGTGGTGCCCAAAAGCGTTGACGAAGAGGCTGGCCTGGCCTTCGACTTCATCGGTATCGACCTGGAAGGCAACGCGCCCACCACCGGCCACGCCAATGGGCTGATCACCCTGGACATCAAGGAAGCCGACGACGCCCACCGCGAAAAAGTCCGTGTACAGATGCGCGAGCCATACCGGACCTTGCTTGGCCATTTTCGCCATGAAGTCGGCCATTACTACTGGGATCGCCTGATCGCCAACAGTCACTGGCTCACACCTTTTCGCAACCTGTTCGGCGACGAACGCGCCAGTTATGCCGAGGCCCTCGACCGGCACTACCAGAACGGCCCGCGCCCGGACTGGCAACTCACCTGCGTGAGCGCCTACGCCACCATGCACCCCTGGGAAGACTGGGCCGAAACCTGGGCTCACTACCTGCACATGATGGACGCCGTGGACACGGCCCTGGGCTTTGGTATGAGCGCCCGCGAGATGGACCTGGATTACCAGCCATTCCCCCTGACCACGCTCTACGACCCTCAACACCCTGGCGGCCCGGCATTCCTCTGCTTCGTCAATGCCTGGATCGAACTGGCCGGCATGCTCAACGAACTGTCCCGCGCCATGGGCCAGCCGGATTTCTACCCCTTCGTGCTGCCGCCCGCGGTGATTGCCAAGCTGCACTTTATTCACCTGGTCATCCAGGAAGAGGGCGGCAGGGCCGATGGGGTTATGGCAAGTGCTTGAGCCTTCTCATTTTTTAATCCGGAACCAACGGTTGTAACTTCCGATGAGATGGGTACAATGGCGCGGCTTGCCGAGAGGCAGCGTCGTTATGGTGACCCCATCGGTCCCCCCGCAACGATTACCCGTGAACCTGGTCAGAGCCGGAAGGCAGCAGCCACAGCGGGAACATTGTGTGCCGGGGTGTGGCTGGTGGGGTTGCCTCCATAACGCTCCCTCCTGCAGTCCCTTCTAAAACTCAAGTTATTTTCAGCCAGTCATCTGTGATGCTTCTTGCACAGTGCATGACGGTCATTTCGCGTCTAGTGGCATACTCCCAAGCGTCTCTTTCCCTGGCTACGAGGCTCTATGCACTCGGAACATTTCGACTTATCCAGCCCCGTATTCTTGCCGATCACCGAGCACACCTGTGCGGGTTTGTTGGGCGGCGAGGGTATCGATGCGCTTGTAGCCCTGAGTGAGCCCGAATTGGCGGCGGTGTTGGTGATCCAGAACCTGGCGCAGGTGCCCGAAAGCGAGCTGAGCGCCAATGGTGCTGAAAAAGTGTTGGCCAAACTGGTTGACTGGGCAGTCGATGCCAGCCATTCGGCCAGTGTGTCCCTGCTCTCTGAAGCGCAGCGGCTGTTCGATCAGAGGAAGCTGTATTTCGGCCTCAATGTGGTCAAAAGCCTGAAGCTGCGCTTTCTGCTGGAGGAGGAAGTACAGGCTCGGGACTATCTGTTGCCCAGTGGCAAATGGGACGTCGAGTATAAAGTCCGCCACCTCAAGGCCAATGATCCGTTCAGCCAGCAGGTAATCACGCCCAGGCATCGCGAGCGCTGGTTGAGCGCCGAGCAAGACAAGCTGCTCAGAACCTTCCGCGCCAACCTGAACGAAGACCTGCATGTTCAAGGCTATGCAGGCATTGGCAAGAGTCACCTGCTGGTGGCCTTGCTGGAGCACCTGCGCCCGGAAAAGACCTTACTGTTGGCACGCACCCCGGCAAAACTCGAAACCCTGCGTGCGCGCATGGTGGGAGCGCGGGAGCGTAAGGCCGGGCATACCTTCCAGGACTTCGCCCATGCTCTATTGCATGGCCCGAGGCCAAAGCCGCTGAATACGCCGGTGAGGGTGCCGACCAAGCAGGCGCTCGCTCAAGAACTGAATATCTTTGGTTTCCGCCGCCTGGAAGGGCAAGCGGTGGTGGAGGTGTGCCTCAAGGTGCTTGAGGCCTACTGCCGCTCCTGGGAGTACAGCTTGTCGGCCCAGCATTTGCCGCATTTCAAGCAACCGCTCGCCGGCGTCGATGCCAGGGCGCTGCTCGAATATGCCAGCCGGTTATGGGGCTACCTAGAGGCTAACCCGGCCTGGGGCCGGCATACCGGGTTTGAAGCCTTGTTGATGATCAAGCGCGCCAGCCTTGCAGGCTGCGTGGTGCCCGAGCGCTATACCCACGTGCTCATCGATGAGAGCCAGGACATCCCGGCGCCGCTGTTGCAAATCATCGAGCGCGGGCGCCAGGTGCTGATCACTTTGGGGGATGAATATCAGCAGGCCAGTGGCGGCGTGGTCAAGCGTGCCCGTGAGGTTCGCCATACCGACGTGTGCTACTCCGTGCGTTCCGGGCGCAATGTCGAGCGCCTGGTCAACCCGTTGATCAGCTTGCACTCGGAAAAAAGCAAATCGCTTTTCGAGGGCGCCCGCGATGCCGATGTCGGCATTGAGTTTTATCCGCAGGGTTTCGTGCCCCCGCAAGGTTGCGTGGTGTTGACCGCTTCCCATTGGGACACCATGCAGTGGGCGATCCAGTTGAGCCACGCCCGCTGTGCGTTCGGCCTCGCGAGCAAAGAGGCCCAGCAGTCGCTCAAGCATTTCATGGACACGGTCATCGCGTTGTTCAAACCCGATTTCTATAGCAATGAGTTCAATGACCTCGGCCCCCATGCGTTTTTCAGCGACATGGCCGATTGGCAGCAGGTGCGCGAAGCCTGCCAGTTCGATGAGGCGTTTCTGTGGGTCGAGGCCGAGCTGGAAAAAGGCTTTAACGTGGCGGATGTCACGCGTTTGAACAGGTTGATTGGCCATCCGGACGAGCGCGTCCTGTTGATGCTGGCGCAGGATGCGGGCGGCATGGAGTTCGACCGGGTACTGCTCACCCCGGAATTGTTGACCAATGTGAAGTTCCAGGACGCCTACGCGTTCGATCAACGACTCTGTGCGGTGTATATCGCGATTTCACGGGCCAGGGTGCAGTTGTACCTGCCCTACGATGTGGTCGAGTGGCTCGACTACCACAAGTATCAACAGACCCGTGAATCCCACGGTTACTGACGGATTTAATCCGGCTGTTTCACAACTTTCATAACGTCCTCTGGACAATCCGCAGAGCGCCTTGTTAGCTTGCGCCGGCCACTTGTTTCAGAATATGACAAGGGCGTGGATTTGATATTGAAGTGCTATCACTTCTTTCACTCACAAGGATGTCTGTCATGAAAAGCCTGCAAGGGTTGCCTCGTCTTATCAGCGCGTCGGTAGGGACGCCCGGCAAAGCCCGCAACTTGCCCGCCGATGTTCAGTGCATCCAGTATTTATTCAATTTGATCATTCCCAAGATGGGGTTTGCCTTGCTGGAAAACGGCAAGTGCGACGGCCAGTTGGTGCAATGCATCAGCCAGTATCAGTTTCGCCATCTCAAGTACGCCCATCCCGATGGCGTGATCGACCCCACCGGGCGGACGTTCAACAGTCTGATCGAAGAGGCGCTGAAGGTACCGGTGCGGGCTTTTCCCAATACGCGCATTCCGACGTTTCTCAACATTTTCGGCAATAACAACGTCGATGCGGTACAGGCCACGGTCAATGTGTACCTGGACCGCGTGCGTGCGGTGATCGAGGCCGAGCGGCGTAACCGGCAGTTGATGATGCAGTCCACCTGCGATGGCGGGACGACATTGAGCGACACGGATTTCCAGAACGCCGCCAAGCAATTGGGCAACGGCATTTCGGTGAATGTGGTCAAGGCGTTCGCCACGGTGGAGTCGGGCGGGAAGGTGGGGTTCGGGCCCGCCAAGTTGCCGATCATCGCTTTTGAAGGGCACCACTTTCGCAAGTACACCAAGCACATCTACGATCAGTCGCAGCCGTTGCTGTCGTATATCTACAAGAAAAAAGCCGGCCCGCAATGGCAGACGAACAATAAGGATCAGGTCAAGGCCTGGGAGACCATGGCCACCGCCTTTGCGCTGGACCAGGAAGCCGCCTTGATGTCGGCCTCCTGGGGCATGTTTCAAATCATGGGGTTCAATTTTGCTGCGTGCGGATTCAAGACGGTGTTTGAGTTCGTGGCGTCATTAAAGATCAATGCCGGTAACCAACTCAAAGCCTATCTCAGCCTTTGCAGCCACAACTCGGCATTATTGAGTGCCATGAAAAACAAGGATTTTACCGCCATGGCCCGAAACTATAACGGCGATGATTACGGCAACTATGACGTCCTGATGAAACAAGCCTACGAAGCCTTTGAAGGGAAGAAATAAGATGATTCGTTATCTGGCGATGGGAGTGTTGTCGTGGTGCGCCGTGGCGCCTGCGTTGGCCGGCTCGGCGGCGTTGCATTCAGGCAAATATGAAGGGCTGATGCTGGCGGTGACGCCGGGGCATCAGGTGGAGGGTTTCTACCAGGAGTCGATGGGCGAGGGTGTGGCCCGTGGTTGCACGTTCTACTTGCAAGGCAAGCCCGAAGCGCTCACCACCTGGCTGGACGCTGCCTACCCAGGCAGTGTGGCAGCGGCGTCCGACGGGGTGACCCTGACCGTGGCGCAGGGCCGTCAACACCCTGGCTGCATCAATGTGCTGATGCCGGAAATCGCCACCGGCCTGGAGCTGAGCCAGACCGCCAGCAAACAATGGATCGGCTTGGTGACGGTGTCTGCCGACAAGGCTTACTTGCTGAAAACGCCGGGCGCCAAAGCGGCAAAGCGGCCCTACATCGTCAAGCATGACGTGGTGGGCGTACTGGCGTTCAAGGACGGTTGGGCGCAGGTGGAATTCATCAACGCTGATGACCGTTCGTTCACGGGCTGGATCAGCCAGGGCCAGTACGCACGGTTGGCTGCGCCGAAGCCCTGAATTGTAGGAGCGAGCTTGCTCGCGAAAAACGTCAACGATAACGCGTGCCTCCTGAATAAACGCGGCGCTTGTTAGTTTTTCGCGAGCAAGCTCGCTCCTACTTGGTATCAGGGCGATTTTCGTCGCACATTTAGGACTGTGTCAGCCAAAGGTCTCGCGCAGTAGCCCGGCAAACGCATCTCGCGCCAGGTGCCGCTGGGTGTCCGTGTGCCAGAACAACAGGTTGTCCACGGGCGCCAGTGCTTCAAAGCGATACGATGCCAGCTGATTGGCCTGTTCATAGCGCGCCAGGATCCCCTCGGGTGCCAACGCCACGCCAATCCCCGCGCTCACGCATCCGATGATCGTGCCCCAACTGGCGTAGCTGGCGATTGTTGGCTTGATGTCATGGGGCTTGAGCCAGTTTTCCAGGGCGGCGCGATAAGGGCAGCCCGGCGGCCACACCAGCAGGGTTCGGCCGGCCAGGTCCTCGGCACTGTTGATAGGTGCGCTGCACGCGCTGGCGATCAGCACCAGGCGCTCGCTGTAGACCACGCTCTGTTCCAGCTTCGTGCGTTTGCCGCCGGCAGCCACCAGCGCCACATCCAGGCGGTGGTGCTGCAGGTCGTCCAGCAGTTGCGCCCAGGCACCGGTGACCAGTTCCAGGCTGACATCGGGATAACGCCGGTGGTATTCCGCCAGTAGCGGCGGCAAGCGCCCGCTGGCGCTGGATTCCACCGCACCGATGCGCAAGGTGCCACGGGGAATGGCGCTGGCATCCACGGCGCGTTTGGATTCATCCACCAAGGCCAGGATACGTTCGCAGTAATCCAGGAAGATCTCTCCCGCGGCGCTGATCGCCAGCCCTCGGCCAGCACGGATAAACAGCGGTGTGCCCAACTCGCTTTCCAGCTGCTTGATGCGCGTGGTGATATTGGACGGCACGCAGTGCAATTGCAGCGCAGCCTGGGCCACGCTGCCGGTTTGCGCCACGGCTCGCACCATTTTCAGTTGGGCCAGTTCCATTGCTCAGTTCCAATGATTTCAGAAGTCAGAAACGCTTAATTGTCCTATGCCTTGCCTGGGCCAAGACTGGCAGCATTCCTTTTGCGTGGATGCTGTCGATGAATACTCCGTCACCTCTGAAGCTTACGCTAGTCATTGCCAGCGTCATCCTCTGTTGGGCGTATTCCCCCATCGGCGTGCACATGGGGCTGCACAGTTACAGCCCCGGCCAATTGGCGCTGCTGCGGTTTTTGATCGCGTCGATATTCATGGGCGGCGTGGCCTCGGTGTTGGGAATTGGACGGCCACCATTGCGCGACCTGCCGTGGTTGTTGGTGCTGGGCTTTTTCGGGGTGTTCCTGCACCACACCAGTCTCAATTACGGGCAGCAATGGGTGACGGCGGCAGCGTCGAGTGTGTTGGCACAGTCGGCGCCGTTGTTCAGTGTGTTGATTGCGTTTTTGTGCTTGAAGGAGCAGGTCAGCGCCTGGCGCTGGGGCTGCGTGCTGTTGGGGTTGGCCGGCGTAGTGGTGGTGATCTGGGGCGACCGGGGCATAGGCGATATCAACCCACGGGGTTTGCTGATCTTGTCGGCGGCCTGCTCATGGAGTGTGTACTTCGCCATTCAGCGACATTACGCCCATCGCTACAGCCCGTTGACGATGGCGTGCTACATGGTGTGGTCCGGCACCCTGATGCTGTGCGTGAACCTGCCGGGCCTGCCCGTCGCCATCGTGCAGGCACCGATGGTGGAGAATCTTGCCGTGCTGGTGCTGGGCATTTTTCCCAGTGCCTTGGCCTATCTGGCCTGGGGTTACGTGTTGAAGCACGTCGAGGTCAGTCGTGCGTCGGTGGCGATGTACCTGATTCCACCGGTTGCCATGCTGATGGCCGCCACGCTGCTTGGCGAACACGTCACCCTGCAGGTGATGCTGGGCGCGGTGATCGTGCTGGCAAGTGTCGCCGCTATCAGTCTGGAAGGGCATTGGCGCTCCAAGGTGCCAGCAAAACGCCTGCAGGTGCCCTCCGGGAGGCCAATCGAACAAGCTTCGTCAGATTAGACGAGCGTGCCGGATGCAATTTCCCCCTTGCTCCGCTAGCATTACCGGCTTCTGCTTCCCAGTTGCGACGGTTTTCGATGAGTTATCAGGTTCTTGCACGTAAATGGCGCCCGCGCTCGTTCCGCGAAATGGTCGGCCAGACCCATGTGCTCAAGGCTCTGATCAATGCCTTGGACAGCCAACGGCTGCACCACGCCTACCTGTTCACCGGTACGCGTGGGGTGGGCAAGACCACGATTGCGCGCATCATCGCCAAGTGCCTGAATTGTGAAACCGGTATTACCTCGACGCCTTGTGGCACCTGTTCGGTGTGCCGTGAGATCGACGAAGGGCGTTTCGTCGACCTGATCGAGATCGATGCCGCGAGCCGAACCAAGGTCGAAGACACCCGCGAGCTGCTGGACAACGTGCAGTACGCGCCGAGCCGTGGCCGCTTCAAGGTCTACCTGATCGACGAAGTGCACATGCTGTCCAGCCACTCCTTCAACGCCTTGTTGAAAACCCTGGAAGAGCCGCCGCCCTACGTCAAGTTCATCCTGGCCACCACCGACCCGCAGAAACTTCCGGCAACGATTTTGTCGCGGTGCCTGCAGTTCTCCCTGAAAAACATGACCCCCGAGCGTGTGGTCGAGCATTTGACCCATGTGCTGGGTGTCGAGAACGTACCGTTCGAAGATGACGCGCTGTGGTTGCTGGGCCGCGCCGCTGATGGTTCGATGCGCGATGCCATGAGCCTCACCGACCAGGCCATCGCGTTTGGTGAAGGCAAGGTCATGGCCGCCGACGTGCGCGCCATGCTCGGTACCCTGGACCACGGCCAGGTGTTCGACGTGCTCCACGCGCTGATCGAAGGAGACGCCAAGGCGTTGCTCGAAGCGGTGCGCCACCTGTCGGAGCAAGGCCCGGACTG
>NZ_BCBO01000135.1:0-29264 GCF_001320835.1 Pseudomonas sp. NBRC 111138
GGCGTGCTTTCGGAAATCCTCAACGTATTGCATCGCGTCGCCATCGCCCAGGCCCTGCCGGAAGGCGTGGACAACGGCCATGGCGACCGAGATCGCGTATTGGCCCTGGCCCAGGCCTTGCCGGCCGAAGACGTACAGTTCTACTACCAGATGGGCCTCATCGGTCGCCGCGACCTGCCCCTGGCACCCGACCCTCGGGGTGGCTTTGAAATGGTGCTGCTGCGCATGCTGGCATTCCGGCCGGCAGATTCGGCAGACGCACCGAGACAGCCGCTAAAGCCAGTGGGGATCAGCCAGGCCACAGTTGATTCCGCCAAACCAGTGGCTGGCGCGGCCGTTGTCGCGCCAGTAGTTACTGCGCCTGCGGTTGCTGTGCCTGAGCCGGTTGCGCCGGCACCTGAGCCCGAACCTGCGCCGGTTGCCGTCGCACCGGTGGTCGAGCCCGAGCCGGTCATCGAGCCCGAGCCCGTGGTCGACTTGCCTTGGAATGACCCGGTCGAAGCGCAAGTAGAGCCCGAGCAACAGCCCGCCGTGGAGCCCGTGCTGGAAACCACCGGCGAGCAACCCGAGCTGACGCCGATGCCTGCGCCGACTCCGGACAGCGTGGTGCCGGATGCCCCTGAGTGGGTATCGGCCCCCGTTCCTGAACCGACGGTCGCCCAGGTCGACGCGGCCACTCCCGGCATTGACCTGGACGACGAACCGCCGCTGGACGAAGACTACATCGAGCCGGACATGGATTCGGCCTACAGCTACCTGGACGATTTGGCCAGTGAGCACACCGCGGAACCTGCGCCCGAGCCCGAGGCAGAACCTGCCGCGGCCCCGGCTACCGGCCTGGCCCTGCAATGGCTGGAATTGTTTCCGAAATTGCCGATCTCCGGCATGACCGGCAGTATCGCCGCCAACTGCACCCTGATTTCCATCGAAGGCGACCACTGGCTGCTGCACCTGGACCCGGCCCATAGCGCCTTGTTCAACGCCACCCAGCAGCGCCGGCTCAACGACGCGCTCAACCAGTACCATGGGCGCACGCTGACCATCGCCATCGAGCTGATCAAGCCCGAGCAGGAAACCCCGGCCCAGGCAGCGACCCGTCGGCGCCTTAACCGCCAGCGCGAGGCCGAGGACTCGATCCACGCAGATCCGCTTATCCAACAAATGATGCAACAGTTCGGTGCGGTCGTCCGCCACGATACTATTGAACCTGTCGAAGCCCCGGTGCCCCAAGCGTCATGACACCGGGCTACTCATTGATCCACGTACTTTTGAGGTGATTCCCATGATGAAAGGTGGCATGGCCGGCCTGATGAAGCAGGCGCAGCAGATGCAGGAAAAAATGGCCAAGATGCAGGAAGAGCTGGCCAACGCCGAAGTCACCGGTAAAGCCGGTGGCGATATGGTCAGCGTGGTGATGACCGGTCGTCACGACATCAAGCGTGTCAGCATCGACCCAAGCGTATTGCCGGGCGTGGGTGAAGATGACCTGGAAATGCTCGAAGCGCTGTTCGCCGCAGCCGTCAACGACGCTGTGCGCAAGATCGAAGCCAACAGCCAGGACAAAATGTCCGGCGTGACCGCTGGCATGCAACTGCCACCGGGGATGAAACTGCCGTTCTGATACACGCTTTAGCTAGACTCAAATGCCAGGCATCGCGCCTGGCATTTTTTTTGGCCGGTCGAAACATCGAACCCCAGGCCTTCACCGATGGTCTGCACCCTATACCGTTGAAACCACTCACCGATAAAGGAGCCCCGCTGATGCCTCAAGAAATGACGCTCAACCAACGCATCGTTCTGGTCTCACGCCCTCAAGGCGCACCCACGCCGGAAAACTTTCGCCTGGAACGTGTGAGCCTGCCGGACCTGGCAGACGGTCAGGTGTTGCTCAAGACCCTGTACCTGTCCCTGGACCCTTACATGCGTGGACGCATGAGTGACGCGCCGTCCTACGCCGCGCCCGTGGAAATCGGCGAGGTGATGACCGGTGGGGCTGTCAGCCGTGTCGAGCAATCGCGCAACCCGAAATTCGAAGTGGGCGACCTGGTGGTCGGCGCCACCGGCTGGCAAAGCCACTGCATTTGCGAAGGCCATAACCTGATCCCGCTGCCCAAGGGGTTGCCGAGTCCGTCCATGGCCTTGGGCGTACTGGGTATGCCGGGCATGACGGCCTACATGGGCTTGATGGATATCGGCCAGCCCAAGGCCGGGGAAACCCTGGTGGTGGCGGCTGCGTCTGGCGCGGTGGGGTCGGTGGTGGGCCAAGTGGCCAAGCTCAAGGGCTTGCGCGTGGTGGGCATTGCCGGTGGCGCAGACAAGTGCCGCTACGTGGTGGATGAGTTGGGCTTTGACGCCTGTATCGACCACAAGAGCGAAGATTTCGCCCATGAGCTGGCCCTGGCCTGTTTCAAAGGCGTGGACATTTATTTCGAAAACGTCGGCGGTAAAGTCTTCGATGCCGTGCTGCCTTTGCTCAACCCCAAAGCGCGCGTGCCGCTGTGCGGGTTGATTGCCGGCTATAACGCCCATGAAGCGCCCAGCGGCCCTGACCGTTTGCCGGCCCTGCAACGCACCTTGCTGACCAAGCGGGTGCGCATCCAGGGCTTTATCGTGTTCGATGACTACGGCGACCGCCAACCGGAGTTCCTCAGTGCCATGGCGCCTTGGGTGCGCGAGGGCAAGATCAAGTTCCGCGAGGACGTGGTCGACGGCCTGGAGCAGGCGCCCGAAGCCTTTATCGGCCTGCTCGAAGGGCGCAACTTCGGCAAGTTGGTGGTGCGCGTCGCGCAGGATTGAGTATTTGACGCTAATCCGGGGCGCGGGTATAAACCGCGTCTCGTTGTTTTGTCGGACCCTTCGCCCATGAGCTTCAGCCCCCTGATTCGCCAACTGATCGACGCCTTGCGCACCTTGCCCGGCGTTGGCCAGAAAACTGCCCAGCGCATGGCGCTGCAACTGCTGGAGCGTGACCGCAGCGGCGGCACCCGCCTGGCCCAGGCCCTGAGCCAGGCCATGGAGGGCGTGGGCCACTGCCGCCAGTGCCGCACCCTCACCGAAGAAGAACTCTGCCCGCAATGCGCCGACCCACGTCGCGACGACACGTTGCTGTGCGTGGTGGAAGGGCCGATGGATGTGTACGCCGTGGAGCAAACCGGTTACCGCGGGCGTTACTTTGTGCTCAAGGGCCACCTGTCGCCGCTCGACGGTTTGGGGCCGGAAGCCATCGGTATTCCACAACTGGTGGCGCGAATCGAAGAGCAGGGAACCTTTACCGAAGTGATCCTGGCAACCAACCCGACGGTGGAAGGTGAAGCCACCGCGCACTACATCGCCCAGTTGCTGACCAATAAAGGTTTGATTACTTCACGGATCGCCCATGGCGTACCGTTGGGGGGCGAGCTGGAATTGGTGGACGGCGGCACCCTGGCGCACTCGTTCGCAGGCCGCAAACCCATCGCCCTCTAAAAGCCACTGCAATCTGGAGCTTCCTAACCCTGTAGGAGCGAGCTTGCTCGCGAAAAACTAATAGGCGCCGCGTTCACTCAGGAAGCACGCGTTATCGTTGACGTTTTTCGCGAGCAAGCTCGCTCCTACAGGATTAGCGCAGACACAGTCCCTGTGTATGACTTGATAACCAAGCAAGCGCTTGGTAAGTTCGCTCCATCTCGCCATGGAGCTTGCCGATGTCTGCCTATCAGGAATACTTCGATCCCAGCCACCAATTGGTCCGCGACAGCGTGCGCCGCTTCGTCGAGCGCGAGATGCTGCCGGGCATCGAGCACTGGGAGGAAGCTGAGAGCTTTCCCCGTGAGCTTTACCTCAAGGCCGGTGCGGCGGGCATTCTGGGCATCGGCTACCCCGAGGCGCTGGGTGGCAGCCACGAAGGCGATCTGTTCGCCAAGGTCGCCGCCAGCGAAGAGCTGATGCGCTGCGGCTCCGGCGGCGTGGTGGCAGGGCTCGGCTCCCTGGATATCGGCCTGCCGCCCATCGTCAAATGGGCCCGGCCCGACGTGCGTGAGCGCATAGCGCCTCTGGTGCTCGCCGGCGAGAAGATCATCGCCCTGGCGGTCACCGAGCCCAGCGGCGGCTCGGATGTAGCCAACCTGCAAACCCGCGCCGTACGTGAAGGCGAGCATTACCGCGTGAGCGGTGCCAAGACCTTTATCACCAGCGGCATTCGCGCTGATTTCTACACCGTGGCCGTGCGCACGGGTGGGCCGGGCTTTGGTGGCATCAGCCTGCTGCTGATTGAAAAAGACACGCCCGGTTTTACCGTCGGCCAGCCACTGAAGAAGATGGGCTGGTGGGCGTCGGACACCGCCGAGTTATTCTTCGATGACTGCCGCGTGCCTGTGGGCAATCTCGTCGGTGTCGAGAACATGGGCTTTGCCTGCATCATGGGCAACTTCCAGAGCGAGCGCCTGGCCTTGGCCCTCATGGCCAACATGACCGCGCAACTGGCCTTGGAGGAAAGCCTCCAGTGGGCCGCCCAGCGCGAAGCATTCGGCAAACCCATCGGCAAATTCCAGGTGCTCAAGCATCGCCTGGCGGAAATGGCTACCGCCGTGGAGGTTTCCCGCGAGTTCACCTATCGCCAGGCCGCGAAGATGGCCGCCGGCAAGAGCGTAATCAAAGAGATTTCCATGGCCAAGAATCTGGCCACCGATACCGCTGATCGGGTGACGTATGACGCGGTGCAGATATTGGGCGGGCAGGGATATATGCGTGGCAGTCTGGTGGAGCGGCTGTATCGCGATAACCGGATTTTGTCGATTGGTGGCGGGACGCGCGAAGTGATGAATGAAATCATCAGTAAGCAGATGGGGTTGTAAGCCGGGGTGTTCTTTCGGCCTCATCGCGGGCAAGCCCGGCTCCCACAGGAGAATGCATTCCAAGGTGGGAGCCGGGCTTGCCCGCGATGGCGTCAGTACTGACGACGCTTATCTCTCAGTCAGCCCGAACTGCGTCAGGCAATACGTCGGAATCCCCATGTCTGCCAAGCGCTGCGAGCCACCCAGCTCCGGCAAATCAATAATCGCCGCGGCTTCAAAGATCTTTGCCCCCATGCGCCGCACCAGGTTCGCCGCCGCAATCAGGGTGCCGCCGGTGGCGATCAGGTCATCGAACATCAGCACGGAGTCGCCTTCGCACAGGCTGTCGGCGTGCACTTCCAGGAACGCTTCGCCGTACTCGGTCTGGTAACCCTCAGCCAGCACGTCCGCCGGCAGCTTGCCTTGCTTGCGGAACAGGATGAGCGGCTTGTTGAGTTGGTAGGCGATGATCGAGCCGATCAGGAAGCCACGGGCATCCATTGCACCGATATGGGTGAAATCGGCTTCGACATAGCGTTGGGCAAAGCTGTCGGCCACCAGGCGCAGGGCGCGGGGCGATTGAAACAGCGGCGTGATGTCACGAAAGATCACACCCGGCTTGGGGAAGTCGATAACGGGGCGAATCAGGGATTTGATGTCGAACGAATCAAAAGTCATCGTCGAGGAGTCCAGAGCGGAAAACGGACTCGAAGTATACCTGCGGCCTCGCCGATTGGCGCGGCCGCAGCCTGGATCAGACCTCCAGCGAACCGCCAGCCAATGCACACAGCTGGATCGGGTCGAGGATATGCACTTCTTTACCCTCGGCGGCAATCAACTGGTTCTGCTGGAAACGGGTAAACACGCGGGACACGGTCTCCACTGCCAGGCCCAGGTAATTACCGATCTCATTGCGCGACATGCTCAGGCGGAACTGGTTGGCCGAGAACCCACGGGCGCGAAAGCGCGCCGACAGGTTGACCAGGAACGTGGCGATGCGCTCGTCGGCGGTTTTCTTCGACAGCAGCAGCATCATTTGCTGGTCGTCACGAATCTCGCGGCTCATCACGCGCATCAATTGGCGGCGCAATTGCGGCAGTTGCAGGGCCAGTTCATCCAGGCGCTCGAAAGGAATTTCGCACACCGACGTGGTTTCCAGGGCCTGGGCCGACACCGGATGAATCTCGGTGTCCATCCCCGACAGCCCGACCAACTCGCTTGGCAGGTGGAAACCGGTGATTTGCTCTTCGCCGCCGTCGCTGAGGCTGAAGGTCTTCAACGCGCCCGAGCGTACTGCATAGACGGAATCAAACTTGTCGCCCTGGCGAAACAGAAACTCGCCTTTTTTCAGTGGGCGGCCGCGTTTGACGATGTCGTCCAGCGCATCCATGTCTTCCAGATTCAACGAAAGTGGCAGGCAGAGGGGGGCCAGGCTGCAATCCTTGCAATGGGCCTGGCTGTGAGCGCGCAGTTTGACTGGCTCGGACATTTCTTAAATCCTTGTGGGAAAACACACATAAGACGTAAGGGTAACGCACTGGGGGGCAGCGAGGCCAGCGTGTACAGAAAACCTGCACAGGTATAAAGATTTGTTGCTTGAGGTCGATACAGAGAGCACATCTCTTAGACGGAGCTCGGATCATGTCTGTTATAGCGGCCTACAACCCGGCTATTCGCATCCCTGTTGTGCCTGACGCGAAGCCGGTTACTGCGCTCAAGGACGAAGGTCCCACCCTTGAAAAATCTTCTGAAACCAAGGTCGTGGAAGGTGTGACAGTGACTATTTCCGCTGCGGCATTCAAAGCTGCAGGCGTGGAGCAGCGCAGCAATGCGGACATCGATGACAGTGGCCTGGAAGACAACGTCAAACAGGTATTGAAAATGATCCGCCAACTGAAGCAACAGATCGCCGAAAAACAGGCCGAACTGGCGGCGGTGGCCGCGGACAGTAATCTTTCCCCTGAAGAGGCGCGTGCCAAGGCCAGCGCGCTGCAGACCGAGATCGGTTCGCTGCAGGCTGGCCTGATGTCGGCTCAGACGTCGCTGGCCAAGGCGATGAAAGGCATGAGTGCCGAGGATTCGATGAAAGCTGCCTCCCTGGCGATGTAATCAAATCACCCGCGAAAACCGTTGCCTGTTCTGGTGCTCCAGGTAGGCATCGAACACCATGCACACCGAGCGCACCAACAAGCGCCCGGCCGGCAGCACGCGAATGCCCTGGGCGTCCAGTTCGATCAAGCCATCATCGGCCATTGTCTGCAATTGCGGCCATAACTCGGCAAAATAGTCGCGAAAATCGATGTTGTACGCCTGTTCGATTCCCTCGAATGCCAGGCTGAAATTGCAGATCAACTGCTGGATCACGTCCCGTCGCAACCGGTCGTCCGTAGTGCAGACCAGGCCGCGGCTCGTCGCCAGTTGCGCGCCCGCCAAGGCATTCTGGTACTGGTTCAGGTCACTGCTGTTCTGGCAATACAGGTCGCCGATCTGGCTGATCGCCGACACCCCCAGCCCAATCAGGTCGCAGTGCCCGTGGGTGGTGTAACCCTGGAAGTTGCGCTGCAGCTTGCCTTCTTCCTGGGCCACCGCCAGTTCGTCGTCCGGCAGCGCAAAGTGGTCCATGCCTATGTAGCGGTAACCGGCCTGGGTCAGTTGTTCGATGGTGGTTTGCAGCATCAGCAGTTTTTCTGCCGGCGAGGGCAGGTCGTCGGTGTTGATCCGCCGCTGGGGCATGAAGCGTTCCGGCAGGTGCGCGTAGTTGAATACCGACAGGCGGTCAGGCTGCAAGCGGATAACTTCCTCCACGGTGCGCGCAAAGTTCAACGGCGACTGCTTGGGCAGGCCGTAGATCAGGTCGATATTAATCGAGCGAAATTGCAAGGTGCGCGCTGCATCGATCACGGCGCGGGTTTCCTCCAGGCTTTGCAGGCGGTTGACCGCCCGTTGCACCTCGGGGTCGAGGTCTTGCAGGCCGATGCTCACGCGGTTGAAGCCCAGTTCGCGTAGCAGGCCCATGGTGGCCCAGTCGGCTTCGCGCGGGTCGATTTCGATGCCGTAGTCGCCCGAGTCATCATCCAGCAAATTGAAATGCTGGCGCAGGCGTGTCATCACCTGGCGCAGTTCATCGTGGCTGAGAAACGTTGGCGTACCGCCGCCGAAATGCAGTTGCTCAACGGGTTGCTGCGGGTCGAGGTGGCAGGCCACCAATTGGATCTCCTGCTCCAGGCGCTGCAGGTAGGCCTGGGCGCGCCCCCGGTCCTTGGTGATCACCTTGTTGCAGGCGCAGTAGTAGCAAATGTTGGCGCAGAAGGGTACATGCACGTACAGCGACAGTGGCCGCACTGCCTTTCGGCTGTCACGCAGGGCGTGGAGCAGGTCGAAGGTGCCGACCTGGCTGTCAAATTGTACGGCGGTGGGGTAGGACGTGTAGCGCGGCCCCGCCAAGTCGTAGCGGTGAATCAGATCTGTGTCCCAACGAATGGCGTCGAGCATGCGGGCGGTCCCCCGGATTGGCTAGTGGGCCGAGTCTAGGGGCAGGGCAGGCAAGGCATGTTGATTTGCATCAACGGGGAGCGGCGCTATGCCACAGGGCCTGTTAATGCCCCATTAGCCAGTGCTGATGGGGGCCGGGCAAGGTCCAGAGGCCGAAGATCATCACCAGCACCCCGCCGGCCACCCGCACGCTGCGCTTGCGCAACAACGCCGTCACCCGTTCGGCGGCCAGCCCGGTGGCCAGCAGCACCGGCCAGGTGCCCAGCCCGAACGCCAGCATCAGCAAGGCGCTGTCCAGTGCATTGCCTTGGCTCGCCGCCCATAGCAGGGTGCTGTAGACGAGCCCGCACGGCAACCAGCCCCACAGCGCACCCAGCAACAAGGCGCGGGGCAGGCTGGACACCGGCAGCAAACGGTTGGCCACTGGCTGCAGATGCCGCCACAGGCCGCGCCCCAGGCTTTCGATACGGGTGAGGCCGCTCCACCAGCCGGCCAGGTACAGGCCCATGCAGACCAACAGCAGGCCGGCGAGCACACGCATGAACATCGCTGCCGGGCTGTTGGCCACCGCCCAGCCGGCCAGGCCGATCAATAAACCGGCGGTGGCATAGCTGAGGATGCGCCCCAGGTTGTACGCCAGCAGCAGGCGAAAACGGCGGCTGCGTTGTTCCTTGGGAATCGCCAGGGTCAGCGCGCCCATCAACCCACCGCACATGCCCAGGCAGTGGCCACCACCGAGCAGGCCGAGGATCAGCGCCGAGACCAGCAAGGGCATCAGCTCAAGCATGAGGGGGCTCTTTGGGCGGTTGCTCGGGGTTGTTGGCTTCATCGATGGCGGCCAGGTGGTTCGGGTCCTGGTCATCGAACAGCACGCTGTGGGCCGGGCCATCGAGGTCTTCGTACTGGCCGCTGTCCACGGCCCAGAAGAAGATGTAGATGGCCACGCCCACTAACAGCAGTGCTGCCGGAATCATCACATAGAGAGCTGGCATCTGTACTCCATGCCCACGCGGCTCAGGCCGGCAGCGGGCGGGTTGCTGGGGCGGTACCCGGGGCTTGCGCGCTCGGCAGGCGAGTCAGGCGCAACGCGTTGAGTACCACGGTCAACGAACTGATGGACATGCCGATGGCCGCCCAGATCGGAGTGATCCAACCCAGGGCGGCGAACGGCAGCATAAGGCCATTGTACAACCCGGCCCACAACAGGTTCTCGATGATCACTCGGCGGGTGCGCCGCGCGAGGCTGAAGGCCTGCACCAGCGCATCCAGGCGGTTGGACAACAGCACCGCATCGGCGCTGGTTTTCGCCAGGTCGGTGGCCGAGCCCATCGCCACACTGATATCGGCAGCAGCCAACACCGGCACATCATTGACCCCATCGCCCAGCATCAGCACTTTGCGACCTTCCTTGTGCAGGTTTTGCAGTACCTGCAACTTGTCGTCAGGGCGCAGGCTGCCGTGGGCCTCGTCGATACCCAGCTCAGAGGCGACACTGGCCACCATCGGCGAACTGTCGCCGGAGAGCAACAGCGTGCGCCAGCCCCGCGCCTTGCATGCGGCGAGCAAGGCGGGGGCGTCGCTGCGCAGACGGTCGTCGAGTACGAACCAGGCCAGCGCCCCGCTGCGGTCGCCCAGCAGCAGCCATTGCCCGGCTTCGTCCGGCGAGGCGGGAATCGCGCAGCCACTGAGTTCACAGACAAAACCCGGCTGGCCGATGCGCAACAGACGTTCTCCCACACGACCCTCCAGGCCCAGGCCTTGCGTGCTCAGCACTTCATCGGCGGCCAGCGGCGCACGGCCGAAGGCACGGGCAATCGGGTGTTCGGAACGGTTCTCCAGGGCGGCGGCAAGGCCCAGGCATTGGTCGCTGTCCAATGCGCCCAGGGACCGGATGGCGCGCAATGCCAGGCGCCCTTCGGTGAGGGTGCCGGTCTTGTCGAAAATCACCGTGTCGATCTGGTTCAGGCCCTCCAGCACATGGCCGCGGGTCAGCAGCAACCCGAGACTGTGCAAGGTGCCGGTGGCGGCGGTAAGGGCCGTCGGCGTGGCCAGCGACAGGGCGCACGGACAAGTCGCCACCAGCATCGCCAGCACAATCCAGAACGCCCGGGTGGGGTCCAGCTCCCACCACAGCAGGCCGATCAGTGCGGCGGCGATCAGCGAGCACAACAAGAACCACTGCGCAGCGCGGTCGGCGATCTGCGCCAGGCGCGGCTTCTCGGCCTGGGCGCGCTCCAGCAGGCGCACGATGGCGGACAGGCGCGTGTCATGCCCCAGGGCGCGTACTTGGACGGTCAGCGCGCCTTCGACATTCAGCGTGCCGGCCGTGACGCTCTCACCCGTGCGCCGAGGTTGCGGCAGGTACTCGCCGGTCAGCAGGGATTCATCAATGCTGGATTGGCCGTCGAGAATCACCCCATCCGCCGGCAGCACCGCACCGGGATGCACCAGCACACGATCACCCAGTGCCAACTCGCTGAGCAGGATGCGTTCGCTCTGGCCATTGTCCTTGAGGCGCAGGCAGGAGGCGGGCAACAGGTTGACCAGTTGGGCGGTGGCTGCGGCAGTACGCTCCCGGGCGCGGCGCTCAAGGTAGCGTCCGGCCAGCAGGAACAGGGCAAACATGCCCACGGCATCGAAATACAACTCGCCTACGCCAGTGATCGCCGTCCAGATGCCGGCCAGGTACGCGCCGCCAATCGCCAGGGACACCGACACGTCCATGGTCAGGTGGCGCGTGCGCAGGTCACGCAGGGCGCCTTTGAAGAAGGGTGCGCAGCTGTAGAACACGATGGGCGTGGTCAGAAACATCGCAACCCAGCGCAGGATGACGTGCAGTTCCGGGCTCAGGTCGATATTGAATTCCGGCCAAGTGGCCATGGTTGCCATCATGGCCTGGAACCACAGCAAGCCGGCGACCCCCAGTTGTCGCAGGGCCAGGCGATTCTCGCTGGCCAATTGTTCGGCGGCGCGGTCGGCCTGGTAAGGGTGGGCGGCGTAACCGATATGGCGCAGCTCGCTGAGCAGTTGGCTCAACGGCAATTGCCCATCGGCCCAGCGCACGTGCAGGCGGTGGTTGGACAGGTTCAATCGCGCTTCGGCCACCGCAGGCAGGCTGCGCAGGTGTTTCTCGATCAACCAGCCGCAGGCGGCGCAACTGATGCCTTCCATCAGCAAGGTGGTTTCGGCCAGGTCGCCTTGATGGCGGACAAAGGGTTTTTGCACATCGGCGCGATCGTACAGCGCCAGCTCGTCCACCAATTGCACGGGCAGCGCCTCGGGGTTGGCCGAGGCTTCGCTGCGGTGTTGGTAATAGCTTTCCAGCCCGCCGTCCACTATCGCCTCGGCCACGGCCTGGCAGCCCGGGCAGCAGAGTTCACGGCGTTCGCCGAGGATCTGGGCGGTGAACCGGCTTCCGGAGGGGACGGGTAGGGCGCAGTGGTAGCAGGGGGTGGGTTGGGTCATTGCTCAGTTCCGTAGATCGTTCCCACGCTTTGCGCGGGAATGTTGCCCGTGACGCTCTGCGTCACAAAGCAGACGCAGAGCGTCCAGCAAGGCGTTACCACGCAGAGCGTGGGAACGATCATCGTCTACTTCTTCAGGTCCTCGGCGCCCTGCAACGGTTCGTCACCCAGCAGCAAGTCCTTGTCGTGGCTGACCTCTTCTTCTTCGAACAGGCGCCAGGTGTTGCCGCCCTCCACGCCAAGCAGTTCCACGAAACGGCGACCTTCGACCTTGTCGGTGACCTGGCCGATGTAGCGGCCGGGCTCGCTGTCGCTGCGGGTGAGGTTGATCTTGCGATCCTTCTCTGGCTGGGTCGGGGAGATCAGGTTCAGCTCCAGGGTATTTGGATTGCTGTAGCCAGTCAGTTGCAGCTCGACCTCGCCGGTCAGTTCGTCCAGGTGCAGCTTGCCGCGCAGTTGCAGGGTCTGGGCCAGGCGTTCGCGGTCCAGGGAACGGTTGATGCCTTTGCCGGCCTCGTAGTAGTTGTCGTTGACCAGATTGTCCGGGTTGTTCACTGCGATGGTCATCATGGACAAGGTCAGGGTCACCGAGCAGGCCAGAATCGCGATGATGATCCAGGGCCAGAGGTGCTTGTACCAAGGGCTGGCGGCAGTAGTTGCGGGCATGCGTATGTTCCCTGTTAACGGACTTGTGGGCCGATGAATCGGCTCTTGGCTTCAATATGGACGCTGGTGTCATCGGCGTCTTCGAGGATGAAGGTCACCTCGTTGGTGCTCGACGGCAACTGCTCGGGCGCACTCGACAACTCCACCGGCATGCTGACGATATCGCCGGCGGCCACTTTGATTTCGCGCCGGCCTTGCAGCTTGAGGTCCGGCAGGCCAGCGGCGTCGAGCACGTAGGTGTGGTCGCGCTGGTCTTTGTTCATGATCTTCAGGCTGTAGACGTTTTCGATGCGTCCTTCGGCGTTCTCGCGATACAGCACGCGGTCTTTGCTGACGTCGAAACCCACCAGCGAGCGCATGAAGAAGGCGGCCACCAACAGGCTGATCATCGCCAGCAATACCAGGGCGTAACCGATCAGGCGCGGGCGCAGCTTATGGGTTTTCTGCCCCGAAAGGTTGTGTTCGGTGGTGTAGCTGATCAGGCCGCGTGGGTACTCCATCTTGTCCATGATGTTATCGCAGGCATCGATACAGGCGGCGCAGCCGATGCATTCGATTTGCAGCCCGTCGCGGATATCGATACCGGTAGGACACACCTGCACGCACATCGTGCAGTCGATGCAGTCGCCCAGGCCCTGGGCCTTGTAGTCGGTACCCTTTTTACGTGGGCCACGCACTTCGCCACGGCGGGGGTCATAGGACACGATCAAGGTGTCCTTGTCGAACATCACGCTCTGGAAGCGCGCATAGGGGCACATGTAGATGCACACCTGCTCACGCAGCCAGCCGGCGTTGCCGTAGGTGGCAAGAGTGAAGAAACCCACCCAGAAATACGACCAGCCATCGGCCTGGCCCGTGAAGAAATCGAATACCAGTTCGCGAATCGGTGAGAAGTAGCCGACGAAGGTGATGCCGGTGGCAAAGCCGATCAGCAGCCACAGGCTGTGCTTGCTGAACTTGCGCAGGAATTTGTTGGCGCTCATGGGCGCCTTGTCGAGCTTGATGCGTTGGTTGCGGTCGCCTTCGGTGACCTTTTCGCACCACATGAAGATCCATGTCCACACGCTTTGTGGGCAGGTATAGCCGCACCACACGCGCCCGGCGTATACGGTGATAAAGAACAGGCCAAATGCCGCGACAATGAGAATGCCCGACAGCAGGATGAAATCCTGGGGCCAGAACGTTGCGCCGAAAATAAAGAATTTACGCTCCGGCAGGTTCCACCACACCGCCTGGTGACCGCCCCAGTTCAGCCACACCGTGCCGAAGTACAACAGGAACAGAGCGGCACCGCCGACCATGCGCAAGTTGCGGAACAAGCCAGTGAAGGCGCGGGTGTAGATCTTCTCTCTCGAAGCGTAGAGGTCGACGGTCTTGGCAGGCGGGGTAACGTCATGTACCGGTATCTGGTCGCTCATCATTGCATCCCACGGCGGTGGAGATTTGCCTCGGCCAGTACGTGCCAGCCGGGGTCAAATTAAGGGTGTTGCAGTGGCCTAATGATACGCCCCCGATGGTGCGCAAAGGGTGCGACCTTTGGTCGCGTTGGGGGAAATCAATTGATGGTGTACGTGACCTGGATCAATTGACTTGGCAAGTATGGACGGTTTTTGTCGCTGTGGTGGTCGGGCAGGTCCGAAAGGCGTTCACTTGAGAGACCCGGTTTTTTTGAACAAAGTAGTCCAGATGTGGGAGCGGGCTTGCTCGCGAATGCGATGTCTCCAGTAATGAAAATCGTAGCCGGTACTCCGTATTAGCGAGCAAGCCCCCCATTTGAATCCCGGCGTTTTTAGAACTGTGGCCGTTTAAATGACTCAATCATCGAACTGTGCCCTCTTAATAATGGTTGTGCGCCCAGGGAGAAAGTCGATGTTGTCTTCAGGCATCTGCAACATTTCGCTGATGTCTGTGGCAACCGCTTCGATTTCTTCTGGATTATTTTTGTTGGGTGTGGAGTTGTCTTCGTTCATGCATCAGCCCGATTGTAAGCGTCAGCGCTCAAACTTAATGCCTGCTGTGTTTCAGAGCAATAAACAAAAAGCCCCGCCAGCATTCGCTGCGCGGGGCTCCATTGTTTCAGAGCTCTTACTGCTCCTCAGCCTTCTTATCCCCATGCGACAAGCTATACACATACGCCGCAAGCAAATGCACCTTGTCATTGCCCTGCAACTGCTCCTGCGCGGGCATCTGGCCCTGGCGGCCATAACGGATGGTCTGCTGCAGTTGCGCAAAGCTTGAACCGTAGATGAACGCCCCCGGATGCGTCAGGTCCGGCGCGCCCATGGCGGGGGTGCCTTTACCGGCCGGGCCGTGGCAGGCCACGCAGTTGGCGGCGAAGAGTTTCTCACCGTTGGCCACATCGGCCTTGGCACCTTCCGGCAGTTTGCGACCATCGAGTTGGGTCACCACAAAGCCTGCTACGTCAGCCACGCCTTGCTCGCCGATGACTTCGGCCCAGCCTGGCATCACCGCGTGGCGGCCCTTCATGATGGTTTCCTTGATGGTGTTGGGTTCGCCACCCCAGCGCCAGTCGGCGTCGGTCAGGTTGGGAAAGCCGTAGGCGCCCTTGGCGTCGGAGCCGTGGCACACCGAGCAGTTGGAGGCAAACAGCCGACCGCCCATCTTCAAGGCTTGCGGGTCCTTGGCGACTTCTTCAATGGGCATCGATGCGAACTTGGCGAAGATCGGCCCGAACTTGGCCTCCGACCTGGCCATTTCCTTTTCCCATTCGTGCACGCCGGTCCAGCCGGTCTGGCCGTTGGCGAACGGGGTTTGCTTGTCGTTGTCGAGGTAGTTGTAGCCTGGCAGCAGACCCTTCCAGTTGCCCAGACCAGGGTAGAGCACCAGGTAACCAAGGGCGAAGACGATGGTGCCGACAAACAGCATGAACCACCACTTGGGCAGCGGGTTGTCGTACTCCTCGATGCCGTCAAACGAGTGGCCGACGGTCTCGTCCGTCTGTTCGGTGCGCTGGCCCTTGCGGGTCGACAGCAGCAGCCAGGTCAGGGCGAAGATGGTACCCAGACTGAGGACTGTGACGTACAGACTCCAGAACGTAGTCATTCTTTGTTACTCCTAGAAGCTTGCTCGACGTGCTTGATGGCTTCGGGATCATCTGCAAAGGGCAGCATGGTCGCGTCGTCAAACTCCGACTTGCGCCGTGGGCTGAACACCCACAACGCCAGGCCGATAAAGGCCACCATCACCACAACGGTGCCCAGGCCACGAATCATCCCGATATCCATGTAGGTCACCGTTTGCTTTTGATGATGGTGCCAAGGCCTTGCAGGTAGGCCACCAATGCGTCCATTTCGGTCTTGCCCTTCACGGCTGCGGCTGCGCCGGCGATGTCTTCGTCGGTGTAGGGCACCCCCAGGGTGCGCAAGACTTCCATCTTCTTCGCGGTGTCCTTGCCGTCGAGCTTGTTTTCCACGAGGAACGGGTACGCCGGCATTTTCGACTCAGGCACCACGTTGCGCGGGTTGTACAGGTGCGCACGCTGCCAGTCATCGGAGTAACGCCCACCCACACGGGCCAGGTCCGGGCCGGTGCGCTTGGAACCCCACAGGAACGGGTGGTCCCACACGCTTTCACCGGCGACCGAGTAGTGGCCGTAGCGTTCGGTTTCGGCGCGGAACGGGCGGATCATCTGCGAGTGGCAGCCCACGCAACCGTTGGCGATGTAGACGTCACGGCCTTCCAGTTCAAGGGCGGTGCGCGGCTTCATGCCTTCGACCGGCTTGTTGGTCACGTCCTGGAAAAACAGCGGGACAATTTGGGTCAGGCCGCCGATGCTCACGGCGATGACCATGAAGAAGGCCAGCAGGCCGATGTTCTTCTCGACTACTTCATGCTTCATCAGTGAGCTCCCACAACGGCGATCTTGGCGGCGGCTTCGGCTTCTACAGGGTCGCTGGCACGCACGGTGCGCCAGACGTTGTAGGCCATCAACAGCATGCCGCTGGCAAAGAACGCACCGCCCAGGGCACGTACGATAAAGCCCGGGTGGCTGGCTTGCAGCGCTTCGACGAAGGAGTAGGTGAGGGTGCCGTCATCGTTGATCGCACGCCACATCAGGCCCTGGGTGATGCCGTTGACCCACATCGAGGCTATGTAGAGCACGGTGCCGATAGTGGCCAGCCAGAAGTGTGCGTTGATCAGCCCGACGCTGTGCATCTGCACGCGGCCGAACAGTTTGGGGATCATGTGGTACAGCGCGCCGATGGAGATCATCGCCACCCAGCCCAGCGCCCCGGCGTGTACATGGCCGATGGTCCAGTCGGTGTAGTGGGACAGCGAGTTGACGGTCTTGATCGCCATCATCGGACCTTCAAAGGTCGACATGCCGTAGAACGCCAGGGACACCACCAGAAACCGCAGGATCGGGTCGGTGCGCAGCTTATGCCAGGCGCCCGAGAGGGTCATCATGCCGTTGATCATGCCGCCCCAGCTTGGCGCCAGCAGGATGATCGACATCGCCATGCCCAGGGACTGTGCCCAATCCGGCAAAGCGGTGTAGTGCAAGTGGTGAGGGCCGGCCCAGATGTACAGGGTGATCAGCGCCCAGAAGTGCACGATGGACAGGCGATAAGAGTAGATCGGACGCTCGGCCTGCTTGGGCACGAAGTAGTACATCATCCCCAGGAAACCGGTGGTGAGGAAGAAGCCTACGGCGTTGTGGCCGTACCACCACTGGATCATCGCGTCCGTTGCGCCGGAATAGGCCGAATAGGACTTGAACAGGTTCACCGGCAGGGAGGCGTGGTTGACGATGTGCAGCATCGCCGTGACCACGATAAAGGCCCCGTAGAACCAGTTGCCCACGTAGATGTGCTTGGTCTTGCGCTTGACGATGGTGCCGAAGAACACCAGGCCGTAGGTCACCCACACGATGGCAAGCAAAATGGCGATCGGCCATTCCAGCTCGGCGTATTCCTTGGTAGTGGTGTAGCCCAGGGGCAGGCTGATGATGGCGCCGACGATGACCGCCTGCCAGCCCCAGAAGGTGAAGGCGGCCAGACCATCGGAAATCAGTCGCGTCTGGCAGGTGCGCTGCACGACATAGTAGGAGGTGGCAAACAGTGCACATCCGCCGAAGGCGAAGATCACCAGGTTGGTGTGCAGTGGGCGCAGGCGGCCGAAAGTCGTCCAGGGCAGGTCGAAATTCAATTGCGGCCAAACCAGTTGCGAGGCGATGAACACCCCGAGCCCCATGCCAAGGATCCCCCAGACCACCGTCATGATGGCGAACTGGCGGACTACCTTATAGTTATAAGCAGTCGGACTGATTGCTGTGCTCATTCTAAGGTTCCACGGTTTAGGTTTTTTTATAGGTAAAATCGGCCGCAAGTATGTAGAAACCGAGGGGCCATTGCAACGCAATGGCTGACCTGTATCAATGCGTTCCACGCCAGATTCTGCGCCCTTTCCATGTTTGGTGTAAGGATAAAGACCGAAATAGAAAGCTGATCAAGTGGACAGGAATTTTAGAGGGCGCAACGGATACCGTCGCCTACGCCAGAATTGCTCCACTGTGGGAACAAGCGTAGACCCGAATAGGAGGAGGGGAAAGTTGGGTTTGGAAGGGGTGCGACACTTGGTCGCGACTTATGCCTGTGGCGAGGGAGCTTGCTCCCGTTGGGCTGCGTAGCGGCCCCAAAATCGTGGGAGCGCTTCGCACTCCAGCGGGAGCAAGCTCCCTCGCCACAGGTAGAGCTTTTACTGCGGTTGGCTGTCTGGCGTTGCGCCTTCAGCGTTATGGGACAGGCTGTACACGTAAGCCGCCAGCAAGTGCACCTTGTCATTGCCTTGCAGCACGTCCTGAGCCGGCATCTGGCCCTGGCGACCATGGCGGATGGTCTGCTGCAACTGCGCCAGGCTGGTGCCGTAGATAAAGCCCGCAGGCTCGGTCAGGTTGGGCGCACCCATGGCTTCCACGCCGTGACCTTGCGGACCATGACACGCCACGCAAGTGGTGCTGAAGGCGGCTTGCCCGGCGGCCAGGTCGGCGGTGTTGTCGGCGGGCAACGGCAGCTTGGCCAGGTCGTGACGCACGTAGGCGGCGACGTTCTTCACCCCGTCCTCGCCCAGCACTTCACCCCAGGCCGGCATCGCCGCGTGGCGACCGTTCAGGATGGTGGCCTTGATGGCCTCGGCCGAACCGCCCCAGCGCCAGTTGTTGTCGGCCAGGTTGGGGAAGCCATAGGCGCCCTTGGCGTCCGAGCCGTGGCACACCGCACAGTTGGAGGCAAACAGGCGACCGCCCATCTTCAAAGCTTGCGGGTCCTTGGCGACTTCTTCCACCGGCATGGCCGCGAACTTGGCGAAGATCGGCCCGAACCTGGCGTCGGCCTTGGCCATTTCCTTGTCCCATTCCTTGGTCTGGGTCCAGCCGTCTTCATAGCCCGGCAGTACGCCTTTCCAGTTGCCCAGGCCCGGGTAGAGGATCAGGTAGCCGACGGCAAACACCAGGGTGCCGGCGAACAACATGAACCACCACTGGGGCAGCGGGTTGTCGTATTCCTCGATACCGTCGAAGGCGTGGCCCATGGTCTGGTCGACGCTGCCCTTGGTCTCGCCCTTGCGGGTGCCGACCAACAGCCAGGTCAGGCCGATCAGGCTGCCCAGGGTCAATACGCAGATCCATGTACTCCAGAACGTAGTCATGGCCGAGTGCTCCTTGTGGCTGGCTCTGCTTGAGCGTCGGGTGGGGAAGGTTCATCGGCAAACGGCAGCAGGCGCGCCTGCTCGAATTCCGCGTTGCGGCGGTTGTTGAACACCCACAGCGACAGGCCGATAAAGGCGATGGCGACCACCAGCGTGCCAAGGCCGCGGATGGTGCCCGCATCGAATTCAAATCCCATGGCTCACCTCTTGCTCTTGATGGCAGTGCCGAGCACTTGCAGGTAGGAAACCAGCGCGTCCATCTCGGTCTTGCCCTTGAGGCTGGCGACTGCGCCATTGATGTCGTCGTCGGTGTACGGCACGCCGAGGGTGCGCATCACTTTCAACTTGGTCTCGGTGTGGCTGCTGTCGACGGCGGCGGTGACCAGCCAGGGGTAGGCCGGCATTTTCGACTCCGGCACCACGTTGCGCGGGTTGTACAAGTGCGCGCGGTGCCAGTCGTCCGAGTAGCGCGCGCCGACGCGGGCCAGGTCCGGCCCGGTACGCTTGGAGCCCCACAAGAACGGGTGGTCCCACACGCTTTCGCCAGCCACCGAGTAGTGGCCGTAGCGCTCGGTCTCGGCGCGGAACGGGCGGATCATCTGCGAGTGGCACTGCACGCAGCCTTCGCGGATGTAGATGTCGCGGCCTTCCAGTTGCAGCGCGGTGTAGGGCTTCATGCCTTCGACCGGTTTGTTGGTCACGTCCTGGAAGAACAGCGGGACGATCTGCGTCAGGCCACCGATGCTCACGGCGAGCACCATCAGCAGCATCAACAGGCCGACGTTCTTTTCAATCGTTTCGTGTTTCATCATCGACTCCTCAGGCCATCTGCGCGGCAGCGGTGACTTCGGCAGGTTGCGCCGAACGCACGGTGCGCCATGTGTTGTAAGCCATCAGGAACATGCCGCTGAGGAAGATCGCACCGCCCACCAGACGCACGATGAAGCCTGGGTGGCTGGCCACCAGGGTCTCGACGAAGGAGTAGGTGAGGGTGCCGTCTTCGTTGACCGCACGCCACATCAGGCCCTGGGCGATGCCGTTGACCCACATCGAGGCGATGTAGAGCACGGTGCCGATGGTGGCCAGCCAGAAGTGCGCGTTGATCAGACCGAGGCTGTACATCTGCTCGCGACCGAAGACTTTCGGGATCATGTGGTACAGCGCGCCGATGGAGATCATCGCCACCCAGCCCAGCGCCCCGGCGTGTACGTGGCCGATGGTCCAGTCGGTGTAGTGGGAGAGGGCGTTGACGGTCTTGATCGCCATCATCGGGCCTTCGAAGGTCGACATGCCGTAGAAGGCCAGGGAGACGACGAGGAAGCGCAGGATCGGGTCGCTGCGCAACTTATGCCAGGCACCCGAGAGGGTCATCATGCCGTTGATCATGCCGCCCCAGCTTGGCGCCAGCAGCACCAGTGACATCACCATGCCCAGGGACTGTGCCCAGTCCGGCAAGGCGGTGTAGTGCAAGTGGTGCGGGCCTGCCCAGATGTATAGGGTGATCAGCGCCCAGAAGTGCACGATCGACAAGCGATAGGAATACACCGGGCGCTCGGCCTGTTTGGGCACGAAGTAGTACATCATCCCCAGAAAGCCCGCAGTCAGGAAAAAGCCTACCGCGTTGTGCCCATACCACCACTGCACCATGGCATCCGTCGCACCGCCGTACAGCGAGTAGGACTTGGTCAGGCTGACCGGGATTTCCAGGTTATTGACGATATGCAAGATGGCCACGGTGATGATGAACGCGCCGAAGAACCAGTTACCCACATAGATGTGCTTGGTCTTGCGTTTCATGATCGTGCCGAAGAACACGATGGCGTAGGCGACCCAGACAATGGTGATCAAGATGTCGATCGGCCATTCCAGCTCGGCGTATTCCTTGGAGCTGGTGTAGCCCAGTGGCAGGCTGATGGCGGCCAGCAGGATCACAAGCTGCCAGCCCCAGAAGCAGAACGCGGCGACTTTCGGGGCGAACAGCTGCGTCTGGCAGGTGCGTTGCACCGAGTAAAAAGAGCTGGCGAACAGCGCACAGCCACCGAACGCGAAGATCACCGCGTTGGTGTGCAAAGGGCGCAGGCGGCCGAAGCTGGTCCAAGGCAAATCGAAGTTGAGCGCAGGCCAAACCAATTGGGCGGCGAGAAAAACCCCGAGCCCCATGCCGACGATGCCCCACACCACCGTCATAATGGCGAATTGGCGGACCACCTTGTAGTTATAGGCGGTACTTAAAGTAGTGTTCATGGTTCCCCATCCACGGTTCAACCCAAGCAAGTGCGGCACTTGGGCTGGAGTTATAGGCAGACTAAAAAGCGAGGCAAGCATGGGCAAAGAGCACAAGGCCAGTATTGACGGGGATCAATGGGCGCAGTGTGTACGGGAACATGGCTGGTTGTGGGATGTCGCCACGGGCAAGCGTTCGGGCGAGCCGGTCACGCTGATTCTGGCCCATGGCGCCGGTGCACCGATGGACTCGGCGTTCATGAACGACATGGCTGCACGCCTTGCCGGGCATGGTGTGAACGTGTTGCGCTTCGAGTTCCCGTACATGGCCCAGCGCCGCTTGGACGGGGGCAAACGCCCGCCGAATCCGGCGCCGAAACTGCTGGAGGCGTGGCGTGAGGTGTATGACCAGGTGCGACGTCATGTCGCTGGGAAACTGGCGATTGGCGGCAAGTCCATGGGCGGGCGCATGGCCAGTTTGTTGGCCGATGAGCTGGGCGCAGATGGGTTGGTGTGCCTGGGCTATCCGTTTTATGCGGTGGGCAAGCCGCAAAAGCCTCGGGTGGAGCATCTGGCTGCGCTTGCGACGCCGACGCTGATAGTGCAGGGCGAGCGTGATGCCTTGGGCAATCGAGCGGCGGTGGAGGGGTATGCGTTATCGCCGAGCATTGAGGTGATGTGGCTGGTGGCGGGGGATCATGATTTGAAGCCGTTGAAGGCGTCGGGGTTCAGTCATGAGCAGCATTTGGAGGCGGCGGCCATCAAAGCGTCAGGTTTTCTCGCCTGACGCTTTGTGAGGAGGTTGGGTGTTGCAAAGGTGATGAGTTTTTTAAAGGTATTCTTTTTGAATATAGTACATTTCGAAATCACCTGTAACATTCATGTGGGCCGACTGTTCTCTAAAGGTTGCTTTGAAAGAACCTGTTGCTCTTTCGGTAAACGTATTGATGCTAATCGTTACTTCGGCCTCCTCAGCTCTGTAAGTTTGAGTTTCATGACCTGGAGAGTCGGTGGAGTGGTAAGCTCCAAATTCACTTGTGAGGTTATAGGTTTTAGTTATATCCCCTTCTTCATAAGGGATCTTGAAATGATAACCCAGCAGGTTCCTATACTTGTAAGATCCTATTAATCCTTCGATAGCCCATTGCGTTTTATCTTTGTTGTGGTAAAAATACACTTTTTGCGCAGATGTACTTTCGTTGCATTTAATCCACGTAAACGTATTTTTAGACGTGGAGTTTTCTTGGTTTTCCAAGGAGTAGAGGTCGGTCGACATTATAACGCTCCTTTATATCGGGGTGGGTTTAAGTTTGTCAGGGGGTTGAGGTCTCACTGTACGAACATCCGTGAAAATGATGTGGCTACGGGCAGTCTTTTATAGGCACAAACGTGCCGTTAGTCATGTCTACAATGTCGCGAATTTTATTCGTAAATGTGGCGTTGCAGCGCAACGGCTGCTGAGTCAGTGTAAGCGTTACATTGTACTCTCCTTCATAGGTGCCACCGCCGAAGGGAACATAGTAAAAGTTCGATTTCTCATCACCCTGTTTAAATGCTTTATCGATAATTTGTTCATTTTCATCGTCGCAGTAGATATAAATAGCCCAATAGCGGTATTGAGGCGTACCCCATTCTCCCTCCTCGCTGGTCAGATACCATGCCTTGCTTGAGTTGGAGTAGGCCAACCAGCCCTCCGTTTTGTATTGAGTTTGTCCTTCTGTCCACTTAAAGACCGAATGTTGTGTGTCAAGGGTAGTCCCAGGCCACTCACAGCAGCATTTTATTTCGCGTAATTCCGACGCTGTGTCAGTGAAAGAACCTTCGAAATTCAGCGTTGTTTTCCCCGTGCTTTCGTCAACGGTTACTTCAATGTCGCCGACAAGTGTAAAGCGTTCTTCCGTTTCAGGTGCGTTATTGTTTGCACCTTGAATGTACATGAGGGCGAAGGCTTCCGGGTTTTGCTTGAATGATTTGTTAGGTGATGTGCTTATGGAGTCACAAGGTATTTTCAATAACAGTGGTTGTTGAGTGTCTGAGGACTGGAGCGTCAACTTGACCCAGTACTGATTATTGGATTCGGATAGGCGCAGTGGGAGGACCCAGCCTTCCAATGTTCTTTCGTTGTTCGATGATTTTTCAGTCCATTGCACACGCCCCATGGTTTTTGGGAAGGGATGCAGGGCGCTATTTGAATCGGCAGGTCGGGACATGGCGGTGTGCTCCTGTTTGACAGGTTCACACTATAAGGAGGGAGGCGTTCAAAGGTTAACTGTAAGAGTTGACAGTTTTATAGAATGCTTGGTGATAAAAAGATGATGAGTGATAGCCATCTGCAAGGGGCTCACTTGTTGGAGAAAGTGAGCCCCTGAAGTTCTACCGGTTAAAACGCTCCACCAGCGAGTACTGAGTATTCGCCGTATGAGTCAGTTCTTCACTCAACTGCGCCGAGTTCATCGCCTGCTCTGAGGTCTGGTCTGCCAACAGCGCGATGGTGCTGATGTTGCGGCTGATCTCCTCGGCCACGGCGCTTTGCTCTTCGGTGGCCGCGGCAATCTGGGTGGTCATGTCGGTGATATTGGCCACCGCCTCACTGATGCCCACCAACGCCTGGTCCGCTTCCATCACCCGCGCCACACCTTCTTCGGCCTGGCGATGCCCGGCATCCATGGTTTGCACGGCCGCAGCCGCCGTGTGTTGCAGCTTGGCGATCAGGGCATGGATCTGCCCGGTGGATTCGGCCGTACGCTGCGCCAGTTGGCGCACTTCATCGGCGACCACCGCAAAGCCACGGCCCATCTCACCGGCACGCGCGGCTTCGATAGCGGCGTTGAGCGCCAGCAAGTTGGTCTGGTCGGCGATGCCCTTGATTACATCGACAACGCCGCCAATTTCATCGCTGTCCTTGGCCAGTTGAGTGACGGTCACGCCGGTCTCGCCAACCGCTGCCGAAAGCCGCTGAATCGCCTCGCGGGTTTCCCCGGCGATATCGCGGCCGCGACCGGTCAGGCGGTTGGCTTCCTGGGTGGCGTCGGCGGTGCGCTGCACATGGCTGGCAACTTCCTGGGTGGTTGCAGCCATTTGGTTGACGGCGGTGGCCACCTGTTCGGTTTCCACGCGCTGACGTTCCAGGCCGCTGGAGCTGCTGTGCGCCAGGGTGTTGGACTGTGCCGCCTGATCGTTGAGGTGCTCGGCAGTGTCCTGCAAGCGGGTCAGGCAGGTCTTCAGACGCGCTTCCTGGCTGAGGATCGACATTTCCAGTCGGGCCTGGGCGCCACGGCTGTCGGTGTACATCTGCGCAATCAGCGGGTCGGACGTGGTCTGTTCGGCCAGGCGCAGCAAGCGCTTGAGGCCGCGCTGTTGCCAGCTCAGCCCCAGCAGGCCCAACGGCACCGACAACGCTGCCGCCAAGGCAAAGCCCCACTGGGAGGTGAGGGTGGCGCCGATCATGAAGCTCAGTTGGCTGACCAGGATAAACGGCAGCCAGTCCTGCAGCACCGGCAGCCATTTGTCGCGCTGGGGAATCGCCGACTTGCCCTGGTTGATGCGTTGATAAAGCGCCTCGGCCCGGCGGATCTGCTCGGCGGTGGGCTTGATGCGCACCGATTCGTAGCCGATCACCTGGTTACCGTCGAACACCGGTGTTACATAGGCGTTAACCCAGTAGTGGTCGCCGGTCTTGCAGCGATTCTTGACAATGCCCATCCATGGCAAGCCTTGTTTGAGCGTGGACCACATGTGTGCGAACACCGCCGAGGGCACATCCGGGTGACGCACCAGGTTGTGCGGAGCACGGACCAGTTCTTCGCGGGTGAACCCACTGATTTCGACAAACGCGTCGTTGCAGTAGGTAATGACACCCTTGGCATCTGTGGTGGAGATCAACCGTTGCTGAGCAGGGAAGGTACGTTCGCGCTGGGTAACGGGTTGGTTATTACGCATGATTGTTCAATCCGCAAGGCTTTCAGGGGTTATCGGCCATGCTGGGCATTTATTTAACTTATTTTTGCAACAATCCTGGGAGCAGAGTGCCGACTGTGGCGAGGGAGCTTGCTCCCGCTGGGCTGCGAAGCGGCCCCAAACAACTTGCGGGCGCTACGCACCGGAGCGGGAGCAAGCTCCGTCGCCACAACAGCTCGTTCTTACAGTCGGGCAGGCTTAGCTGGCCAGCATTGGGTAGGTGAACAAGCCGAAGTGCAGCAGATTCAAGCCAAAATGCGTGGCAATCGCTGCGCCGAGCCCGCCAAAGCGATACGCCAGGCCGTAACCGACCCCGGCAATACTGGCCAGCGTCACCCATTGCCAACCCGCACCGAAATGCATCAGGCCGAATAACAGCGAAGCCAGCAGCAGCGCAAGGTTCTCGCCGTAGGGCAAGTGTTTGAAACGTTGGCTCAGGCCGCCCTGAACATAGCCACGAAACAGCGCTTCTTCCACCAGCGTCACCAGCAGCAGGTTATTGAGTACCCACAGCCATGCCTGGTCCGGCCATTTCGGCGCCCAACTGATCATTCCCATCAGTGCGGCACCACCCAGTGCGACGATGGCGGTCAGGGTCAGTGCCAGGGCGGTGACGCAGATCGACAGGCGCAATGAGCGTCGCGCCACAATCCACGGGCAGGCCAGCAACAGCCAGAAGCCTATCAGGGGCTTGTCCTGGTTCAGGTACATCGAGAAGGGCACTGAGTCCGGAGTTAAACGCTGGGGCGCAATACCGCGGCCGTTATAGAAACCCGGCAGCCAGTGCATCACCAGGCCCAGGGCCAGTACGATAAACAAGCCTTGGCCCAAGTAGCGTGCCCAAGGGTTGCGTTGCTGGCGCACGGCGTACCCGGCCACCAGCAGCAGTGCGATGGAGACCGCCGCCAGTACGCCCAGTTGGCCGTAGATCAAAGCCACGACATAGCCAATGGAAAGTAGGGTGAGGTACAGCCAGGGCAAAGCAATCATGTGAAATCCTTCGAAAAATCCGGGCGGCATTATAGCGAGTGGCCAGGTTCCAGGGCATGAAAACGCCTCCATGTACAAGGCAATGGGGAAAGGATTGCAAAGTATGTTTGCGGCTGGTTATAGTCGTCGCGTCTTTATATCCCTTCAAAAAGATCAGCACATGCCAGCTTCCCAGCGCATAGCGGTAGTCGATTCAGCGGTCAACGCCGTGGTCGTGCCGTGCCGTGGCAAGCAGCCTGCGCAGATCAGTCATTACCCCCCACCTGTCAGTAGCACGCCGGTGTACGCAGTCGTATCACCGCCGGGTGTTGGCATTTCGGGCTGATCAGCAATTCGCTGTTGCCCGTGCCTGCCTGAAAAAACCTACTGAAATTCAGTTTTTTACTGAGTCGGCTTTTTTGCCTGATAACAGGTGGTAACCATGTCTGTGCTTTCGAAACAATCCGTGGCCGCGGCGGCCTCGACGAGCGTGTTTGTCTTGCTGTGGAGCAGCGGGGCGATCTTCTCCAAGTTGGGCCTGGCCCATGCGTCGCCCTTTGCCTTTCTGTTGATCCGGTTTGCCATCGCCCTGATGGGGTTGGTAGTGCTGGTCCCGCTCCTCAAGTTGAAGCTGCCACGTCCCGGCAAGCCGCTGCTGTATGCGGCGGCGACGGGCCTGGTCTTGCTGGGGGCCTATCAGATTTTCTATCTGCTGGCCCTGGACCTCAACGTCACCCCTGGGGTGATGGCGACCATCATGGGTGTGCAGCCGATCCTCACCGTGGTACTGATGGAGCGCCAACGCTCCTGGCGCCGGCTGTTCGGCCTGGGGTTGGGGTTGGCTGGCTTGATCATGGTGGTGTACCAGGGCATCGGGTTGGCGGGCATGTCCCTGGCGGGGATGCTGTTCGGGCTGCTGGCGCTGGCGAGCATGACGTTTGGCTCGATCATGCAAAAGCGCATCACCGACAATCCTTTGGGCACGCTGCCACTGCAATACTTGGCCGGGCTGTTGCTGTGCGGAGTGTTCGTGCCGTTCCAGCCGTTCCACTTCGAGCACAGTGCAGGCTTTTACCTGCCGGTGCTGTGGATGGGCTTGGTGGTGTCGGTGCTGGCGACGCTGTTGCTGTATCGGCTGATTGCCCGCGGCAACCTGGTGAATGTCACCAGTTTGTTCTATCTGGTGCCGGCGGTGACCGCGGTGATGGACTACCTGATCTTCGGTAACCGCCTGGCGCTGTTGAGCGTGCTGGGAATGGCGTTGATCATCGTCGGCTTGGTCTTCGTGTTCCGTAAGAGCTAGAAACCACCCCTGTAGGAGCGAGCTAGCGGTGGCGAGCAAGCTTGCTTGCGCTGGGGTGCGAAGCGCCCCCAGGAGCTTGCGACTGCTACGCAGTCGAGCGGGAGCAAGCTCCCTCGCCACAGGGGCGCTCCTACAGTTTTTGCGGGCGCAACACCAACCACAACGCCCCGGCAATCAATACACCACCATACAGATGAGCCATGGACAGCGGTTCATCCAACAACAACGCCCCCCACAACACGCCGAACGGCGGAATCATGAAGGTCACGGTCATTGACTTGACCGGGCCGATGGATGACAGCAGGCGGAAGTACAGGATGTAGGCGAACGCCGTACATACCAGCCCCAATCCGAGCAGCGACACCCACACCTGCCAGCCGCCCCAACTCGCCGGTGGCTGGGTGATGGCGCTGAAGGCGAAGAACGGCAGCAAAAACAACGTAGCACCCAGCATACTGCCCAAGGCAGAGAGACGACTGTCCAACCCGCCGCGCTGATCCAGCCAGCGTCGCGCCAGGAAACCGGCGAAGCCATAGCAGGTGGTCGCCAGCAGGCATGCTAATGCGCCTATTAACAGTTCCAGATCAAATGCCACCGGCCCTGCGCGGGTGAGCACGGCAACACCAAGCAGACCCAAGGCCACACCCGCTATTTTTGCCGGCGTCAGGCGTTCGCTGAAAAACAACCCGCCGATCAGCACACCCATCAGCGGTGTAGTGGCGTTGAAAATCGCCGAATAACCCGCCGGCAGTACCTGCGCCGCCACCGAGTACATCGTCGCGGGAATCCCCGAGTTGATCACGCCCAGCAGCAGGACCGTCTTGAACTTGCCCTGGAAATCCCAGTTCACGCGCAGCATCGCCAGGATCACCAATAAGCCCGCGGCGGCAATCGACACGCGGAAAAACGCGGTGGGCACCGTGCCGATTTCCGGCGCGATGATGCGCATGAACAGGAAACTCGCGCCCCAGATGGCAGCCAGCCCCAGCAGATACAGGGTGTCAACAGGTCTCACGGAAAACTCCTACGCCAATCGGGCGCAGAAGTGTTGCCCAGCGGGCAGGTCGGCACAATGGCTAATTGCAGTCAGTTTGCCCCCGTGCAAAATCATTCTTCTCCTGCCTCGGTTCACTGGCTAAGCTCTGGGCTTCCAGATACCCGTTCGAGGTTTCCCGCATGTCGCAGTCCGCCCTCGCTATCGCCCGGATGATCCTCGACGGTTTCGACGATTACCGTGAGCACTTCCGCCAGATCACCGATGGCGCCCGTGAGCGTTTCGAGAAGGCCCAGTGGCAGCAGGGGCAGGCCGCGTCTGCGGCGCGCATCAACCTGTATGAGGAGAAAGTCGCTGAGGTGACTACTCGTCTGCGCGCCAGTTTCGACCCTGCTGGATTGCAGGACATCGGCCAGTGGCCCTTGGTAAAAAGCGCTTATATTGGCTTGATCGACCTGCGCTTTGACGATGAGCTGTCGGAGACCTGGTACAATTCGATCTTCTGCGGCCTGTTCAGCCATGACCTGATCAGTGACGGCTGCATGTTCATCCATACCACCCGGCCTAGCCTGCGCCGGGCGCGGGCGGCGCAAACCCGTATCTACACGCCGGCCGGTAAAATAGCGGACATGCTGGCGCAGGTCTTCTCTGACTACAGCTTCAGCGAGCCCTACGCCGACCTGCCCGCCGACCTGCGCCGCCTCGAAGCCCAACTGCGT
>NZ_BCBO01000136.1:0-33251 GCF_001320835.1 Pseudomonas sp. NBRC 111138
GTGTCCACCTTGTCCCCGTACACCTGTGCGCCCCAACCTCCGACCTGACTGCCCCGACAAATTTGCACAGTTATTTCTGAGCGACACCACTAGAATAGCCACCTAATCATTTTTAGAGTCAGAGCCCTATCTATGCCCGATCCGGTTGATGCCCACGAGGTATCGGATTTACCGCTAGACGATCTGGTGGCATGCCATGAGTGCGACTTGCTGATGCGCAAACCAACGCTCGCCCTCGGCGAAAAAGCCCAATGCCCACGCTGCGGCTACGAGCTATACGCTCACCGTCACAATGTGGTCGAGCGCAGTCTCGCCTTGGTACTGGCAGCCCTGCTGCTGTACGTCCCCGCGAACTTTTTGCCCATCATGCAGCTCAATCTACTCGGGCAGTCTTCGGAGGACACCGTGTGGAGCGGCGTCGTTGGCCTGTTCGATACGGGCATGCAAGGCGTTGCCGCCGTGGTGTTCCTGTGCAGCATGGGCATCCCCTTGCTCAAGCTTCTGTGCCAGTTGGCAGTGCTGCTCAGTATTCGCTGGAACATAGGGCGCAATTACGGGCTGCTGCTATATCGCATCTACCACCACATGAAGGACTGGGGGATGTTGGAGGTCTACTTGATGGGTGTGCTGGTGGCGATCGTAAAGCTCGCCGACATGGCCTCCATCACAATTGGCCTGGGTCTGGTCTGCTTCGTGAGTCTATTAATGGTTCAAGTTCTGCTTGAGGTGGTGATGTCGCCCCATCAGATCTGGCAAGCGCTGTCAGGAGAGGATGACCATGCGGGCGATTGATGCAGGTATTCTGATTTGTACAGAATGCCATGAGTTGAACAAGCAGGAAGCGGATAGCGAGGAGCAACTCTGCACCCGTTGTGGCGCGTTGATCCATGCCCGTCGCCCCAATAGCCTTACACGTACCTGGGCGCTGTTGATCACCGCGGCGATCCTGTATATCCCCGCTAACCTGTTACCCATCATGACGGTCAGCTCCCTCGGCCAAGGCGACCCCAGCACCATCATGTCGGGTGTCATCCAGCTGGTGCAGCACGGGATGTTTCCTATCGCTGCCGTGGTGTTCATCGCCAGTATCCTGGTACCGACCTTCAAGTTGGTCGGCATTGGCCTGCTGCTGTTCTCGGTGCAGCGTCACCAACCGCTGTCCGCGCAACAACGCATTGTGATGTATCGCTTTATCGAGTTCATTGGGCGTTGGTCCATGCTGGATATCTTCGTGATCGCCATCCTGGTGGCGCTCGTTAACTTTGGGCGGCTAGCCAGTATCGAGGCCAACCTCGGCGCTGCGGCGTTCGCCAGTGTGGTGATCTTGACGATGTTTGCCGCAGTAACTTTCGATCCCCGACTGATTTGGGATAACACGGAGTCGGACGACGACCATGAGTGATTTGCCTAAAGCTAAAACCCGCCCAGCCTCTAACTGGTCGGCCATTTGGGTGCTGCCCCTGATTGCCCTGATCATCGGTGGCTGGCTGGGGTGGCGTGCCTATTCCCAGCAAGGTATCGAGATTCAAGTTCGCTTTGAAAGCGGCGAAGGTATTCAGGTCAACAAGACCGAAGTGGTCTACAAAGGCATGACCGTGGGCAAGGTCAAAACCCTGGCCCTGGATGACGAAGGCAGCAATCGCGGGGTGATCGCCACCATCGAGATGAACAAGGACGTGGAGCAGTACCTCAAGACCAACACCCGCTTCTGGTTGGTCAAGCCCAGCGTCAGCCTTGCCGGTATCACCGGCCTGGAAACCCTGGTTTCAGGTAACTACATCGCCGCCAGCCCCGGTGATGGCGAGCCCACGCGCAAGTTCAAGGCGCTCTCCGAAGAGCCGCCGTTATCCGACGCCAAGCCCGGCTTGCACCTGACCCTCAAGGCCGATCGCCTGGGCTCGTTGAACCGTGGCAGTCCGGTGTTCTACAAGCAGATTCAGGTCGGCCAGGTCAAAAGCTACCTGCTGTCTGAAGACCAGAGCACCGTCGAGGTCAAGGTCTATATCGAGCCGACCTATGCCAACCTGGTGCGCAAACACACGCGTTTCTGGAATGCCAGCGGCATCAGTATCGACGCCAACCTTTCCGGCTTGAAAGTGCGTAGCGAATCCCTCTCCAGCATTGTCGCCGGAGGTATCGCCTTCGCCACTCCTGAAAACCGCAAAGACAGCCCGCCCACCGACCCGAGTCTGCCTTTCCGGCTATACGAAGATTTCGACGCCGCCGCAGCGGGCATCAAGGTCAAGGTCAAACTCACCGACTTTGAAGGCCTGCAGGCCGGGCGTACGCCGGTCATGTACAAAGGCATCCAGGTCGGCAGCCTGAAAACCCTGAAGATCGACCCGGACCTGTCCAGCGCCAGTGCCGAGCTGACCCTCGATCCATTGGCTGAAGACTACCTGGTCGAAGACACGCAATTCTGGGTGGTCAAACCGTCCATCTCCCTGGCGGGCATCACCGGCCTGGAGGCCTTGGTCAAGGGCAACTACATCGCGATTCGCCCAGGCGACAAAGGCACCCCGCCACAACGCGAATACGTAGCCCGCGCCAAGGCGCCACCTTTGGACCTGCGTTCCCCGGGCCTGCACATGGTGTTGCTCACCGACAGCCTGGGCTCGTTGGATGTCGGCAGCCCGATTCTGTACAAACAGGTCAAAGTCGGTTCGGTGCAGAGTTACCAGTTTTCACGCAAGAAAAAACAACTAGTGATCGGCGTTCATATCGAGAAGGAATACGAAAGCCTGGTCAACGGCTCGACGCGCTTCTGGAATGCCAGCGGCGTCACCCTTACGGGCGGGCTCACCGGCGGTATCCAGGTCAAAAGCGAATCCCTGGCCAGCCTGATGGCGGGCGGTATCGCCTTCGAAACGCCGGAACCGAACGTGCCATTGAAACATCGCATCCCGCGCTTTCGCCTGTATGCCGACCGTGATGCCGCCAACCAGCACGGCACTCTGGTGACCATCAAAGTCGACCGCGCCGACGGCCTGAGCGCCGGCACACCGGTGCGCTTCAAGGGGCTGGATGTGGGCAAGATCGAAAGTGTCGACCTCAGTGCCGACATGCAGTCGGTGCTGCTCAAGGCGCGTATCACTCAGGTTGCGGACCGCATTGCGCGCACGGGCAGCCAGTTCTGGGTGGTCAAGCCGGAACTGGGGCTGATGAAGACGGCTAACCTGGAGACCCTGGTCACTGGCCAATACATCGAGGTGCAACCGGCCGCGAAAAACGCCGGCCCGCAGAAGAGCTTTGTCGCCCTGACCCAGCCGCCTGAAACCGTGCATCAGGAAGCTGGCCTGAGCCTCACACTCAGCGCCGCCCGCCGTGGTTCGTTGAAGGAAGGGGTACCGGTGACCTACCGTGAAGTGACGGTCGGCAAAGTCACCGGCTATGAGCTGGGCCAGACCGCCGACCGTGTGTTGGTGCACATCCTGATCGAGCCCAAGTACGCACCTCTGGTACGCAGTGGCAGCCGCTTCTGGAACACCAGCGGCTTTGGCCTCGACTTCGGCTTGTTCAAGGGCGCGACCGTGCGTACCGAGTCCCTTGAAACGCTGGTGGCCGGCGGCATCGCCTTTGCCACCCCGGATGGCGAGCGCATGGGTAACCCGGCACGGCCGCAGCAGACGTTCCCGTTGTTCGACAAGTTTGAGGATGAATGGCTGACCTGGGCGCCTAAGATTCCACTCGGTAAATAAACCGAGGCGCGGCTATCGCGGGCAAGCCCGGCTCCCACAGGGATATGCATTTTCAGCAAGTATGCATTCCAACTGTGGGAGCCGGGCTTGCCCGCGATGAGGCCCACAAACACACCGCAAATCCCAAGCCGAAAAAAAGGCCGCGATCCCAAAAGATCGCGGCCTTTTTGCCTTTCAGTACAGCCCGTCAGACTTCATCCAGCTCCGGCTCGTCCGCCTGCACATTCATCGTCGCCTTCACCACATCATGGCGACGGATGTACTTCCAGTCCGCCTCATCAATGTAGATCCCGTTCGGCCCGCTGCCGCCCTCCAGGTCGATCGCCACCTGGGCGGACACCTGCGGCTTCACACTCGCCAGGATCGGTACAAAGCCCAATTGCAGGCTGGTTTCCAGCAGTGCTGCCTGGTTCTTCTCATCGATGTCTGCCGCTTCATCGAGGTAGTACGGCAACCGCACGCGACCGGCCTGGTCGCGGTCCATCAGGTGCAGCAACAAGTACATGTTGGTCAGCGCCTTGATGGTCATGGTAGTGCCGTTGGACGCAGCGCCGTCGATGTCGGTATGGATCACCGGCTGGCCGTTGACCTTGGTGATTTCGAACGCCAATTCGAACAAATCCTTGAGGCCCAACTGGTTATGGTTGGCGGCGACCAGGCGAGCCAGGTATTCCTTGGCTTCTTCGTTCTTGTTGTCCTGTTCGGCGCTCTGGCTGAGGTCGAACACCGAGAGGGTCGAGCCTTCTTCATACTGACCGGCACTGTGGATGATCTGGTCGATATGCTTGAGCGCTTCCTTGTTCGGCGCCAGTACGATGCGGAAGCTTTGCAGGTTGGAGACCTGGCGCTTGTTGATCTCACGGTTGAACAACGCCAACTGGTGTTCCAGGCTGTCGTAGTCACTACGGATGTTGCGCAGGGTACGGGCGATGTCGGTGACCGCTGCACGGCGCGCCTTGCCGAGGGTCAGCGCCTCGTCGGTACGGTGCGCATAGGCGTTGATCAGCAGTTGCAGACGACGCTCGACATCATCCTCACTGTCGAACTTGGCCACGCCCTTGAGACGCACCTGGGCGTACAGCGCTTCGATCTGGCCATCGGCGCGCAGCAAACCCTGCCAGCTGTCCTGATAGTCATTGAGCAGCGGCAGCAGGTTGTCCATGGAGTCGTCGACCGGGTCCATGAACGGCGTACCGAACGGCAGGTCCGCCGGCAACAGCTGACGACGGCGCAACGCGTCATCCAGCGTGCGTTGCTTGGCTTCCATATCGCCGATCTGACGGCCGACCAGTTGCAGCTTGGCCGACAGTTGCTGGACGCGCTCGGTAAAGGCATCGCTGGAACGCTTCAACTCGTCCTGGGCCGCTTCCATCTGCGCTAGGTTTTCCAGCTTCTCGCCTTCTTCGGCGCTCAGGGTCTGGGTGCGGCGGAAGTCTTCCAGGGCCTTTTGGGCATCCAGTACCTGCTGGTACAGCGCTTCGGTCTGGGTCTTGCTTGCGGCGCGGTCGGACGCCACGGCCTGCTGGGTTTTCAGTTGCTTGAGCTCTTTTTCCAGGCGCTCTTTCTGGTCACGCAACGCGGCGCGATCCGCCAGGGCTTGCAGTGCCGGCGGCTCGATGTGCGAGATGTCGATGGACAGCCCCGGCACCTCAAAGCGCTCGCCCTTGAAGCCATCGAGAATCTGCTCCAGGGATTTGACCCACTGGCCGTCCTCGTCCAGCGTGATGCCATGTTCGCCCAGCGGCAAGCTGAACAGCGAGCTGTTGAACAGGCGCATCAGGCGCTCGACATCCTGCTGCGAAAATTCTTCGCGCAGCTTGGCGTAGCTGTTGTTGTCCGCGTGATCGAGTTGCTGCTTGACCGACTTCAAGCGCTTTTCCAGGTCGCGCAGGCGTTCTTCCAAGTCCTCGGCGCTGAACTGCCGCGACTGCGCCAAGGCGCCCGCCAGTTCATCGTGGGCATCCTTGGCGGCGAGCAATTGCTGCTCCAGCATCTTGACGTCATCCACCAGGGCAAAGCGGTGCTTGAGCACGGACAACTCGCCCAACCAACGCTGGATGCCACTGATTTCCCGCTCCAGGCGCATCAGCTCCTGTGTGCCGCCGCGCTGGTCGTTTTGCAGCGCGTCCTGCTCGTTGCGGTAGTGTTCGGCCTGGATGGTCAGCTCTTCCTTGCGCGCACTGGCGTAGTCCGACCAGGTGCCCAGCAACGAATCCAGCAGCGGCGACAGGCGATGCAGTTTGCCGCGCAGGGCGTCGCGCTGTTTCACGCCATTGGCCAGGGCTTCAACCAAGGGGCCGGCAGCCACCAGCGAGTTGTAGTCCTGCTCCATGCGTCGCACATCACGGAAGGCTTCTTCACAGGCCGCGATGTAGTCGACACTGCCCGAACGCAGGCTGTGTTCGAAGGCATCAAGGAACAGTTGCTTGAGCTTGGCCGCGGTGATTTCGCGCATGTGCAGCAGGTTGATAAACAGCGCGCGGAACGTCTTCAGGCTCTGCTCGCTGGTGGAGCGCAGCGGAATCAGCGTCAGGTCCAGCGGGACCGACGTATGCCCGCCCACCAGCAAGCGCCGCAGTTCATCGGGCTTGAGCTCGTAGGCTTTCAGGCCCTCGCGCTCAAGGTTGGTGAACAGCTCTTTCTGACGCAGGCAGGTGTCGTTTTTCTGGTAGTGGGTAAGGTCCAGCTTGCCGGCGTAGGCAAAGAACTGGTGACCAAAGCCGCCGCCCGGGCCGCGGCCGACCACGCCGATAACGTGCGGGCCGTGGGGCAGAGAGACTTCTACCAGGATGTAGCTGGTGTCGGTGGCAAAGTAGAAACGCCGCGATTGTTCCAGGGTGTACTTGCCGAAGCTCATGTCCGACATGCGTGCCAGGATCGGGAATTGCAAGGCGTTGATCGAGGCGGATTTACCCAGGTTGTTGGCGCCGTACACCGACAGCGGTTCTTCCAGCGGGAACAAGCCCAGGCTGTAACCGGCGGTGTTCAATAGGGCGAAGCGGCGGATGCCGTAGCGTTCCTTACTCATGCGTCGGTCTCCTGTTCTTCGGCAATGGCACGGGCCAGGGCATCTTCTTCGCTTTCTTCGGTGAAGGCGCTCAGATCCAGCGGGTCATCGGTCTTCAGCAGTTTCTCGTCGCTGTCTTCGTCGAATATCACCGGTGCCGGCAGCGGCAGTACGCTGTGTACGCTGGCGGCAAGGTCGCGGTCCTGCTGCACCGACAGGCACACATCCAGGAAGCGGTGCATCGGCGGCAGGAAGCGGTAGATACCGTTGTCTTCGCTGGCAAAACCCAGTTGGGTCATGCGGCGCATGATTTTTTCTTCGAGCTCTTCCTGGGTCTGTACCTCGGCCTGGATAAACAGGTCACGGTATTTCTCCAGCAACGAAGGCAATTCATCGCGGCCCAGGCTGCCGCCGTCGAGCACCGCAATCGGGTCGCGACCCTGGTCGGCCAGGTGTTCGACGATGATGAAGGTGAACAGGGCCAGGCGCTGGGCGGTTTTGTTCACCTGCGCGGCAGCCACGGCAGTGTCCGGCACGAAGTAATAGAAGCCGCGGGTATCGCACACCAGCTCAAAGCCCAGGGCCTTGAACAGCGTGCGGTACTGGTCCTGGAAGTTCGACAATTGCGCGTACAGCTCCGGGTCGCGACGGCTGACGTGGTAACCCTTGAACAGCTCGCGAAAGATCGGCGCCAGCTGGGACAGTTCGGATAGATCAAGATGCATAAGGCGTGCTCGCAGAATTCTCGGTGGCATCGATGCCGGCCGGGAGCAGGGCGAAGGAGCGCAGGCTGACCTGGTGCTCGTGGGTGTGGTAATCGCGACGTTCCAGGCGCTCGCGCTTGAAGCGTTTTTCCCGGGACAGGCGCGAGAACCAGTACAGCAATTCATCGGTGGCGCCGTCCGGTTCCTGCTCCAGCAGCCAGGTCATCAGGTCGGGCATCGGCAGCGCGTCTTCGCAGCGTTCGAGCATTTCCTTGACCGTACGCGGTGCGCGCGGGGCTTCGCCTTTGTGGGACTTGTGCGCCTTGGGGAAACGCGCCGGCTTGGGCTCGAAATTGGCCAGGGCATACACATAGGCCTCGACCTGGCTCGCACTGCCCAAAAAGGTACTTTGCGGCCGGGTGAACATCGGCATCGCCGCTTGCGGCACCGCGTCCAGGCCTTTGCGGCGAATCGCCGACAGGGCCAGCGCCGCACCGCGAGTCACGGCGTTATGCCGGCGTGCTTCTTCACGCAGCGGCAGCAGCAACTCCCGCGCATGGCGCAAGGTCAGCTGGGCGCTGGTTTGCATCTCGAGGATGCGCGCATGGGTGCGCAGCAGCATGTCGTCATCTACCAGGTGGCCAAGACGCTGTTGCTCGGTGAGCATGCGCAGCAGCACGTTTTCCACCTTGCGTACGCCTTGCTCGAAGGCGCCGTCGGCGTTCACCAGTTGGATCATCGGCTCGACGTATTCGTCCCAGGTCGCCAATACCTCGGCGTAACGCTGGCGCAACGGGATCTGGCGGTCGCTGGTCTTGGCGCGGTCGGCCACGGCGGCGAGGGCCTGTTCGTCGTTGGCGAGTTTTTTGAGCACATCGCGCACGCGCATATCCAGCAGGCGCAGTTGCCGGGCCAGGTCGTGGCCGTCACGGATGTCGAAGGCGTCCTGGATGTAACCGGCCAGACGCTCCAGGTGGCGCAGGTAGGCTTCGATTTCCAGGCACAGGCCAAGCCGGTGCTCCTTGCGAAGATAGGCGAGGAAGTCGTGGATCTGCGCGTTGAGCTCGAAACGGTTCGGGCTCTTGGCGACAGGTACCAGGATATCCAGGCGAATCCACACGTCCAGTAGGCTGGTGATGTCCTGGGGCGTGCTGTCCAGTTGTTGGGCGGCCAACTGTGCGCGCAGCTCGGCCAGGCTCAGGGTGCCTTGGTCGAAGTGTTCGCACAGAGGCTCAAGTAAGGCCCAGTGTTCGGCGAGGGCGCGCAGGACGCGCTTGGGTTCGATCATGGGAATGGCCGGCTGGTTGGCGATTAAAAGTCGCGATTGTACTGCATCAGGCGCGGGATTTATCCACAGCCGGTCAGTGCGCAGTGGGCGATTGTTGCCGAACAGCGGTAGAATCCCCGCTCTTTACTTATCCACAAGTGGCCGAGCTGTGCTTATCGAGTCCCGACGTCGCGCTTACTTGACCGCCATGCAGGTGGTCAACTGGCTGCCCCGCACCGAACTGCCGTTTGCCGCGCCGTCGCGGCCCGAGTTGTTGCAGGCGCTTGAGCCTTATGAGGCGTTCGAGTCGTCGGGGGAAGAAGCGGCCGCGCCCGTGGCGGTGGTCAAGCCCACCCCTGAGACGCGCCCGGTGGTCGAACGGGCCAAGATCGAAGTGCCGCGCCCTGCGCCGGTGACCAAAGCTGCCAAGGTGGTGGAGGAGGCTGCGCCGGTGGCCAAGGCGCCGGTCGTGCCGCCGCCACGCTTTGCCCTGCAATTGCTGCGGGCCGGGCGTTGCCTGTTGCTGGTGGAACTGCCGACCGGCGAACGTTTCCAGTCCCGCGACCCGGCCTACCTGTTGCTCAAGGACATGCTGCGCGCCGCCGGCCTGCCCGACAGCCCGCAAATCGTCGGTGAGCCGGTGCGCTGGCCGCTGCTGGTGCGCGGCACCATGGACCAGGGCCCCGAGGCCGCACGAGATTTCGTCCAGGGGTTTGTCTCGGCACGCCTGGAAGACGAGCCTTGCGTGTGCCTGTGGCTGATCGGCCTGCCCGCTGTGCGGTTTGCCGGTGAAGCCAACGCCGAGGCCTGGTACCGCGAGCTGCAGGTTGAAGGCCTGGGTTCGGTGTGGGCCCTGCCGGGCCTGGAATTATTAATGGAAGAGCCACAGCGTAAGGCTGATGTCTGGCAAGCCATGCGCCGGCTGATGGCGCGCTGGAAAACAACTGATGAGTGAGGCTTTATCCTTTCGCCCGATGACCGAGGCCGACCTCGACGCCGTGCTGAAAATCGAATACGCGGCGTTCAGCCACCCCTGGACCCGCGGGATTTTTCTCGACGGGCTGGGCAAGTACCAGATCTGGCTGATGTTCGAAGGCGAGCAGCAAGTGGGGCACGGGGTGGTGCAGATCATTCTCGATGAAGCGCACTTGCTGAACATTACTGTGAAGCCGGAAAACCAGGGCCGAGGTTTGGGCCTGGCGCTGCTGGAGCATTTGATGTCGCGTGCCTATGCCGCCAATGCGCGAGAATGCTTCCTCGAAGTGCGGGACAGCAATACCGGCGCGTTTCGCCTGTATGAGCGTTATGGCTTCAACGAGATCGGCCGTCGCCGGGATTACTACCCGGCGGTGGGTGGCCGCGAAGATGCAGTCGTGATGGCCTGCACCCTCGTCGACTGAACAACCGTGAGCTGTAGGAGCGAGCTTGCTCGCGAAAAACGTCAACGATAACGCGTGCTTCCTGGATGACCGCGGCGCCGGTGGTTTTTTCGCGAGCAAGCTCGCTCCTACACCTACATAGGGTGATGATCGATCAGGGCTTGCGGTTCAGCGGGTCCAGATCAGCCAGTTCCGCCTCATCCAACCCATTCCCGCCACCAATGTCATTTTCTCCCACGACGCTCAAGTCATAGTCGGCGGCATTGTCTTCGCCTTCCTCCTGGGCATCCCGCGCGCCGTCCTCACGGATCAGCGTCTCCGGGCTCATATCGTCGTCAGTGGATTCATGATCATCCGTCGATGCGCCGGTCAGCCCGGCTTCGCGCACCCGTTCGTCGGGCATCAGATGGTCGCGCTCACGGCGGGGCAGCTCGTCGCCGATTTCCGCAGTCTGGTCCTGCTCGTCAAAATCCAGCTCGCGCATCTCACCCATGCGGTCTTCGTTGTCATCGATCGGTTCCGGCTGCGTTGCGCCGTAGGGACGTCGTGATTCAGTCATGGCCAATCCTCATACTGTGGGGCTTATAGTGTGTGGACAGGCATGGCAGCCAAAAAATTCAAGCTAATTAGCGCCTGGCGTGACCCGGACGAGGGCTTGTCAGTCACAAACCTGCGCATCATTCCTGAGGCTTCCCTGATGAACGAACTACAAGACCTGCTTGATAACAACGAACGCTGGGCGGACGCGATCAAACAGGAAGATCCCGAATTCTTCGCCAAGCTCGCCCGCCAGCAGACCCCGGAATACCTGTGGATCGGCTGCTCCGATGCCCGTGTACCGGCCAACGAGATCGTCGGCATGTTGCCCGGTGATCTGTTTGTGCATCGCAACGTGGCCAACGTGGTGCTGCACACTGACCTCAACTGCCTGTCGGTGATCCAGTACGCGGTGGACGTGCTCAAGGTCAAACACATCCTCGTCACCGGTCACTACGGCTGTGGCGGCGTGCGTGCGTCGATGCAGGACCGCCAGTTCGGCCTGATCGACGGCTGGCTACGCACCATTCGCGACCTTTACTACGAAAACCGCGATGTGCTGGCCCAGTTGCCGACCGAAGAAGAGCGTGTGGACCGCATGTGCGAGCTCAACGTGATCCAGCAGGTGGCCAACGTCGGCCACACCAGCATTGTGCAAAATGCCTGGCATCGCGGGCAGAGCCTGTCGATCCATGGCTGTATCTATGGCATCAAGGACGGTCGCTGGAAGAGTTTGAACACCACCATCAGTGGCTTCGAGCAACTGCCGCCGCAATACCGCCTGCGTCCGTTGGGCGAAGCCTAAGGTCGTTTGTGCTCACGCCACCAGGCCATGAAGGCCTGGCCTTCGGCGTTCAGCGGCTCCTTGCTGCCGGTGATCCAGCCCCGGCAGTTCAGCTCGCCGCAATGGCAAGCGAACTGCCGGGCCAGTGTGTCTTCGGTGGTGGCGTAATCCAGCGTCAGCAAGCTGCCGGCGCCGATGGGTTGCACCGTCCATAGCTCCAGGTACGTCGTGTCTAGAAACACGTTCGGGTTGCAGGAGTGCTGTAACAGGCCGCAGAGCCAACAATCGTACAAGTGGATGCGGGGTGACAGTTGCAGCGTGTACGGGCGCCGTTCGCTCACGGCATAACCGGAAACCTTAGCAATGCGCGTGCGACTCTCAAAGGCCACGCGCGCCGTGACCCTGGCCGCAACCCCTTCAGCCTCTTGCTTGACCTCAAAGTGCTCGGTCGAGGGGTAACCCTGTTCCACGAGCAGCGTCTTGAAGGGATAGAGGCAGTCATTCACAGCCGTTTCAGCCTTATCCATGGCTCGAGTTTTCATCACTCTCCTGAGCGGGGCTGCATGGACCTGCGGGTGTGACGGCCAGTCTTGCAGCAAATGGGCGCGGCCCTAGATTCGCCGAAGTGGGATCCGGTTTCTACTGTCAAAGTTGACAGTAGAAACGGTTTCTTCGCCTTAAAGCGCGGGGGCTATGACGGTGGGCGTGGGAGCGGCATTTCTCAACAGTTTCAACTGCGCTTTGATAGGCGCTGTGGCGCACTTGGCGTTGGCCTGCTCAGGCGTCAGGTGGCGCACCGAGGTGTAGAACAATTCACACGTCTGCTCCTTGCGCGTGACTTGCCAAGTGTTCAGGCAGGCCTTGAGCAATACGTTCGCATCGCTGGCGGGTTTCTGGCCCATGCCTGCTTGCCAGCAGGCGGCGCTCAAGTCCTGGCCCATCACTTTCAAACCGGCGTCATCAGCCTTTTGTTCATCACCGTCATAGCTGTCGGGGCTGGCCGCATACCAAATGTAACTTGGGTGGTTGGCGCCCAATACCGCGACGGTTTTGCCAGGCTCCGGGCTGATCTGCGCCAGGCTCAGCACGCCCACGGTTTGCCCGTATTGTTGCTTGATCCAGCTACGCACTGGCGCGCCGAAGGCCACCATGGGTAATGCGCCGCCAGGGCGCAGGCTCAGTTCCTTGACCATGCGGGTCTGGTAGTCGGTGAAATACCCGTAGACGGTTTCCAGGTCTTTGCCGGCATTGGACGGCGCAGCGATGGGCGCGATATCGATGATGGTCTGGTACGCCGGCGTTTCCGTGGCCGGTACGCCATTTTCGCTTAACAAGGTGGCCCAGCGGTCGGTGGTGGCCGATTCCAGGTAATCCTGGGCCTGGGTCAGCGAGTAATCCGGAGGGAAGTGCAACAGCTCGATGCTTTTGCGGTTTTCCAGGGCCATGCCCAACGGCAGGAACAGGTACCAGTTGTAGGCCCATTTGCCATCGCTGTTGAGCTGGCTGGCGCCTTGGTAAGCCAGGTCGGCGGTATTGAGCAGCGTGGTCAGTGGCTGGCCGTAACTGTCGGGCACGCCGCTGAAGGACGCCGTGACCTGACCGTCGTGGGTCTTCACACTGACCTTGGCCCGGCTGTAACCGTCACGTTGCAGGCTCTGGTTCAAATAGTGTTCGGCGGTCTGCTCCAGTGACCATGGCCGGAAGCAGATCACATTGCAGTTGTTGGGGTACGCGAACAACTGGGTGACGCGCTGCGTGCTGCCCAGTGGCACCTCGATGTCGGCCTGTACGACCGCACTCGCCAGTAGTGCGGCGAGGGTGAAGGACAGCCTGGTCGGTTTAAACATAGTCGATTCCTTGTCAGCGAAGCCCGTCTGCGCGGGATGGAAGCCCACCTGCACACAGTAGCGGCTGACCGGGAAAATCGCGTGTTAAATCGCCCGGCATGTCGTTATTGGATAAGCCCCTACAGGCTGAACTGCAAGGCATTGCTCAGATCGCCCATGGGTTTCTGGCCGCGCGCGATCATCGCGTCATCGCGCTGCTTGAGGCCGTCCAGGGTTTCCAACTGGAACACCCGGGTGATCAAACGCAGGATCGATGCCGTGTCGTACACCGTATGGTCCACCGTGCCTTTGCGGGCAAACGGCGACACCACCAGCGCCGGAACCCGCGAGCCCGGGCCCCAGCGGTCACCCTGGGGCGGCGCCACGTGGTCCCACCAGCCGCCGTTTTCATCCACGGTCACCACCACCACCATGTTTTTCCACTGCGGGCTTTCTTGCAGCACCTTCAAGGCGCGGGCGATATGGCGATCGCCCGAGGCCACGTCGGCATAACCGGCGTGCATGTTCAAGTTGCCCTGGGGTTTGTAGAAGCTCACGGCGGGCAGCTTGCCGGCCTGGGCGTCGGCGAAGAACCGGTTGGTGCTTGACTCATCGCCCAAACCGCCGTCGCGCAGGCGCCTGGCACGTTCTGCCGGGTTTTGCGGCCCTTGCTGCTTGAAGTAATTGAACGGCTGGTGGTGGTACTGGAAATTCGGAATCTTGGGGATGCCGCCGGAGTCCTTGAACTGCTCCAGGGTGGCTTGCCACGCACCGGCGTACCAGGCCCAGTCGATGTTCTTCTTCGACAGCTTGTCGCCAATATGCTCGTGGGTTTGCGGCACCAGCACATTGGGCAGGTCGGGCTTGGAATAATCCGGGTTTTGCGGGTCGCGGATCCAGGTGGGCCAGTAGGGTGGGGCCAGGGTGTTTACGCCGTAACCATCGGGTGTCAATGCGCTGGGGCCGAATTGTGGCGGGCCGGTCATGGCGCTGGCCGGTGACGTGTCCAAGGGCTTTAGGCGCGTGCCGCTGGGGTCATCGCTTTGCAGCGTGGCGATCTGCGCCTTGGCCACCGACTGCGCGGCATTGGGATAAAACGGCGCGGTGGCGCTGATCAGGTACTGGTGGTTAAGGAACGAGCCACCAAACGCGCCCTGGAAGAAGTTATCGCACAGCACAAACTCCTTGGCCACGTCCCACAGGCGCAGGGCATAACGGCTTTGGGCGTAATGGCCCATCACCAGCCCACCGGAATCGCCCCAGGCGACAAAACCATCATTCTTGCCGCCGTTGATCTGCATCTGGTTCTGGTAGAACACGTGCCATAGGTCGCGGGTCACCAGGCTCAATGGCAGGTCTTCGCCCTGCGGGCCTTTGAGGGCGAACGGCGCGTTGGGCAGGTTTTGCTGGAATTGCACTTCGCTGGGGTAAGTCACCCCGTCCACCGTTTGTGGGCCGACCTGCAACACACCGCCCCAGCTCGGTGGCAGGGCAGGCAATACGCTGCCATCGCGGTCGCGCTGCTGGAAGTCCTTGGCGGTTAACGCCGACAGCGGTTTCTCCACCCCGGGGAAATCTGCGAACAGGTTGTTGAAGCTGCGGTTCTCGGCATAAATCACCACCACGGTTTTCACCTGCTCGCGCAGCGCCTTGTCCAGTTCCTGGGGCGTGAGCGGCCGCGCCACGGGTGGGTTCGGTGCTTCGCTGGTATTGCCGCAGGCACTCAAGGTCGCCCCCACCCCCAACACCGCCGCACCGCCGAGGAAGCGCCGACGGCTGGTGTCTACCCGCGTTTTGGGGGCGCAGTCGTGGGCAGGGTGGTCGTTGTGCTCGTCACTCATTGCGAGGAATCCTTGGCGAGATGTTGCAAGATATTTCGCAGGACGGTAGCAATGGAATGTGACGGAACAAAGACAGGCGTGTGATGGGCGGGGCGTGTCTACACGGCTCAAGCGCTGCTAGACTGCCCTTCTAATGCACATCACTGAGGTGAGTCGTGAGACCTTCAACTGCACTTGATCTGCAACGAACGGCTGTACGAGAAGTGGTCGGACGTTTCCGTATTTCCAATCCCAGAGTATTTGGGTCGGTACTGATGGGGACTGACCAAGAAGGCAGTGATCTTGATTTGCTGGTAGACGCGCCGCCGGGCACAACGCTCTTTGATCTCGGTGGGTTGCAGGTCGAGCTTGAGGACTTGCTCGGCGTTAATGTCGACCTGCTTACGCCTGGCGACTTGCCTTTGAAGTTTCGCGATAAAGTGCTAGCGGAGGCCCGGCCAGTATGACGGAAAGTCGGCTAGGGGATTATCTGGCAAGCTGCCACTGACGCGATCACTTTTGTAGAGGGCTTGAGCAAAGAAGAGTTTTTGGAGGACCGGCGAACACAACAAGCTGTGGTCATGAGCCTGATCATCATTGGTGAAGTGTCGACGAAAATCATGGATCAGCATCCGGACTTCGCGGCACGCCATTCACATATTCCTTGTACAGAGTGCATTACCTGATCTATTGGCACGCCTTCCTGTAAATCCTTGACCGCAACTGTTTACCAACAGTTGCGGTCACCCGTTATTCAGGGCATCACAGGCGGCAAATACTTCAGCGTCGTTCCCAACGCCCACAGCAGAAACAACACCAGCGGCGTATGCACCAGCAACTGCACGAACGAAAACCCGATCAAATCCCGTGCCTTCAGCCCCAGCACACCCAGCAACGGCAACATATAAAACGGGTTGATCAAGTTCGGCAGCGCCTCGGCGGCGTTGTAGATCTGCACCGCCCAGCCCAGGTGGTATTGCAGATCATTGGCCACTTGCATCACATACGGCGCTTCGATGATCCACTTGCCGCCACCTGAGGGGATGAAGAAGCCCAGCACTGCTGAGTAAACGCCCATCAGCAGGGCGTAGGTGTCGTGGGAGGCGATGGAGGTGAAGAACGTCGAGATATGGTGCGCCAGAGTCTGGCCGTCGCCGCCCTTGACCACCGTCATCAGTGCGGCAATCGAGCCGTACAGCGGGAACTGGATCAGCACGCCGGTGGTGGTCGGCACCGCACGGGCCACGGCATCGAGGAAGCTGCGCGGGCGCCAGTGCAGCAGCGCGCCCACCATGATGAACAGGAAGTTATAGGTATTGAGCCCCGAGATGGCGCTGATCGCCGGCTTGGTCGAGAACTCATGGAACAGCCAGCCGGCCGCCAGCAACGCCAGCAGAATCGTCAGCAACGGGCTGTGTTCCAGCCATTCACCGGGGCGCGTCGGCGCCTGCGGCTTGGGCAGGTTGAAGGCCGGGTCAATGCCGCAGGCCTTGGCATCCCGGGCGCTGTTGGGGCCAGGCGCGGTGGCGTAGGCGATGATCAGCGACACTACGATCAGCGCCAGCAACAGCACGCCGGATTGCCACAAAAAAATGGTCTCGGTGAACGGGATCATCCCAGTGATCGACAGAATCGACGGCGGCAAGCTGGCCGGGTTGGCCTGCAACTGCGCGGCCGACGACGACAGCCCCAGCGCCCATACGGCCCCCAGGCCCAGGTACGCTGCAGCGCCAGCGGCACGGTAGTCCATGCGCAAATCCGTGCGCCGGGCCAATGCCCGCACCAGCAAACCGCCGAACACCAGGGACAGGCCCCAGTTAAGCAACGACGCCACCATGGAAATCAACGCCACCCAGGCCACAGCCGAACGGCCATTCTTGGGAATGCGCGCCAGGCGGTCGATCAACTTCACTGCCGGCGGTGAGCTGGCGACCACGTAACCGCCGATCACCACAAAGGCCATCTGCATGGTGAACGGGATCAGGCTCCAGAACCCATCGCCAAATGCCTTGGCCGCTTCGGCCGGTGCGGCGCCCATGCCCAGGGTCGCGACGGCGACGATGATCACGGCGAGGGCGGCAAACACCCAGGAGTCAGGAAACCAGCGCTCGGCGAAGTTGGAGCAACGCAGGGCAAATCGGGCATAGCGGCTGTCTTCGATAGCATCGGCCACGAGTCTTTCCTCTTGTAGTTATTATGGGGTTTGGCAGTTTTACGGCATGTTCCTCTACGGCCATTGATTTGGGAATGTTGTTATCTTCAACGATCAATGAGTAAAACAAATATATCCGTCACGATTGCCATCGATGGGCTCAGCTCATAACCTGCACGCCATTTTGTTTGCCTGCCGAGCCTGCACATGACTGCCACCTTTTCCCCACGGGCGCAGCGTTTTTCCCGCTCCGACTACAAAACCCTGGGCCTGGCCGCCCTCGGCGGCGCCCTGGAAATCTACGACTTCATTATCTTCGTGTTCTTTGCGCTGACCCTCAGCCAACTGTTCTTCCCGCCGGAAATGCCCGAGTGGCTGCGCCTGTTGCAAAGCTTCGGCATTTTCGTGACCGGCTACCTCGCCCGCCCACTGGGCGGCATCCTGATGGCGCACTTTGCCGACCACCTGGGGCGCAAGCGCGTCTTCAGCCTGAGCATCCTGATGATGGCCTTGCCCTGCCTGTTGATCGGCGTCATGCCGACCTACGCGCAAATCGGCTATTTCGCCCCGCTGATCCTGCTGGCGTTGCGCGTGCTGCAAGGCGCAGCAGTGGGCGGCGAAGTGCCCAGCGCCTGGACTTTCGTCGCCGAGCACGCACCGCGTCACCATCGTGGCTATGCCTTGGGGTTTTTGCAGGCCGGCCTGACCTTCGGTTACCTGCTGGGGGCGCTGACCGCCACCTTGCTCGCGCAAGTCTTCACCCCTGCCGAAATCCTCGACTACGCCTGGCGGTTCCCCTTCCTGCTCGGCGGCGTATTCGGTGTGATCGGCGTATGGCTGCGCCGCTGGCTCAGTGAAACCCCGGTGTTCCTGGAGATGCAGGCGCGTCGCCAGGCCGCCGCCGAAATGCCCTTGCGCACCGTGCTGCGCGACCATCGCGCCGTGCTGCTGCCGGCGATGATCCTTACCTGCGTGCTGACGTCTGCCGTGGTAGTGCTGGTGGTCATTACCCCGACCATGATGCAGAAAACCTTCGGCATGAGCCCCAGCCACACCTTCGCCCTCAGCGCCCTGGGCATCGTCTTCCTGAATATTGGCTGCGTGCTCGCCGGCCTGCTGGTGGACCGCATCGGCGCATGGCGCGCGGTATTGGTCTACAGCCTGTTGCTGCCGGTGGGCATTGCGCTGCTGTACGCCAGCCTGATCGCCGGCGGTGTGTGGCTCGGTGCGGCGTATGCCGTGGCGGGCCTGAGTTGCGGCGTGGTGGGCGCGGTGCCGTCGGTGATGGTCGGGCTGTTTCCGGCGCAGGTGCGGGTGTCGGGCATTTCCTTCACCTACAACATTGCCTATGCACTCTGGGCAAGTACTACACCGTTGTTATTGATCGCGCTGATGCCGACCAGCCCGTGGATCTGCGTGGGGTATTGCGTGGTGATGGGGGCGGTGGGGGTGGCGAGTGTGGCGTTGTTTGGCAAACGCCACAGCCTGGCCGCCTGAGGATCAGGTCAGGAAGTGCCAGAGCAACAAGGTCCCCACCAACCCGACCACCGAAACAATCGTCTGCAACACCGACCACACCCAGATCGTCTGTTTCAACTGCAAGCCAAAGTACTCACGCACCATCCAGAACCCGGCGTCGTTGACGTGGCAGAAGAACACCGAGCCGGCGCCGATGGCCAGGGCGACCAATGAGCTTTGCGTCGCCGCCAACCCGGCCATCATCGGCGCGAGGATGCCGGCGGTCGTGGTGGTGGCGACGGTGGCCGAGCCGGTGGCCTGGCGCAGGGCCACGGCGATCAGCCAGGCCAGCAGCAGGTAGGGCATGTGCGCGCCTTCGGCGACTTTGCTGATGGTCTGGCTGACGCCGGCGTCCAGCAGGGTTTGCTTGAGGCCGCCGCCGGCGCCGATAGTCAGCAGTAGTACGGCGATGGGCGCCAGGGCTTTGCGCAGGGTGTTGCCGACGTCGGCGCGTGGCATGCCCGCCGCCCAACCCAGGCAGACGACCGCGGCGATTACGGCCAGGCCGAGGGCGACCAGCGGTTCACCGAGGAATTTCAAGGTCAGGGCGAGGGTGCTTTCCGGCGCCAACGCGACTTTAGCCAAGGTGCTGCCGAGCATCAGGATTACCGGCAACAGAATGATCAGCAGCGACACACCGAAGCTCGGCTGGCGCGGGGCCTTGGGCGGTGCGCTGAACAAGGCGCCGATATCGGCCGGCTCATCCACGTGCAGGCGCTTGGACAGCCAGTTGCCATACAGCGGCCCGGCCAGGATCACTGCCGGCACCGCCAGGCAAAAGCCCAGCAACATGGTCAGGCCCAGGTCGGCGTGCAATGCGCCTACGGCAATCAGCGGCCCAGGGTGAGGTGGCATCAAGGCATGCAAGGTGGTCATGCCCGCCAGTGCAGGGATGGCGATCTTCAGCAACGGCTGGTTCGAACGCTTGGCCATCACAAAGATGATCGGCACCATCATCACCAGGCCCACTTCGAAGAACAGCGGCAGGCCGATCACCATGGCGACCAACGCCATCACCCAGGGCAATGACTTGCCTTTGCCCAGCCCGAGCAACGTGGTGGCAATACGGTCGGCCGCGCCGGATTCGGCCATCAGCGCGCCGAGCATCGCACCCAGGGCAATGATGATCCCGGCTTCGCCGAGAATCGCCCCGGCGCCTTTACTGAACGCCTTTGCCACTTCTTCCGGCGGCAGGCCAGCGCCGACCCCGGCGATAAAGGTGCCGATCAAAATCGACAGGAAGGGCGGCAGTTTGGTCGCGCTGATTAGCACAATGATGCTGGCGATCGCCAACAGCACGCAGAGCATGAGGCGGGTGTCGTGAACCATCCACGCGGCAGTCGATAACTCCAAGACGGAACTCCTTATCGAGCAGGTTGGCTAATATGTTTCTTTTTGTTTCGGCCCGAAAAGCATACCTGATACATCTTCCCCAACGCGTGCATGAACGATTTTGGTGCGCCCGAAGCTAACGACCCTCTGGCGCTCAGATGACAATTTTGCAAACCATGCCAGTGGATCTGGCCTATAGCTCTATGATCCGCCCCATCCCAACCCACGAGGACATTTCATGAGCGCAGGACACAGCCACGCCCAAGTACGCGCCGGCCACGAACGCAAGTTATGGATCGCGCTGGGGCTGACCGGCAGCTTCATGCTGGCCGAAGTCATCGGCGCTTTTATCACCGGCAGCCTGGCGCTGTTGTCGGACGCGGCGCACATGATGACCGACGCCCTGGCCCTGGCGATTTCCCTGGTGGCGATCCAAGTCGCCAAGCGCCCGGCAGATCGCAAGCGTACCTTCGGTTATGCGCGCTTCGAGATCCTGGCGGCCGCCTTCAACGCATTGCTGTTGTTCGCCGTGGCGTTCTACATCTTGTACGAGGCTTACCAGAGGCTGCAGGCGCCCGCCGAAATCCAGTCCACCGGCATGCTGGTGATTGCGCTGCTGGGGCTGGTGGTCAACCTGATCTCCATGCGTCTGCTCAGCGCTGCCAGTGGCGAGAGCCTTAACGTCAAGGGCGCCTACCTGGAAGTCTGGAGCGACATGCTGGGCTCCGTCGGCGTGATCATTGCCGCGCTGGTGATCATGTTCACCGGCTGGGGTTGGGTTGACTCCGTGGTCGCGGCCGCCATCGGCTTTTGGGTATTGCCGCGCACCTGGACGTTGCTCAAGGCGAGCATGAACATCCTGCTGCAAGGTGTGCCAGAAGGTGTGGATATCGAGCAGGTGGAGCAGGGCATTCGCGGCGTGCCTGGGGTCAAGGACGTACACGACCTGCATATCTGGGCCCTCACCAGTGGCAAGAACGTGCTGAGTACGCATCTGGTCGCGGATGCGTCCCAGGGCACTGAGCAACAGATCCTCAGCCGAGTGACGGAGTTACTGCACGAACAGTTCGATATTTCCCACGCCACGATCCAGGTCGAGGGCGAGGGTTTTCAACATGACGATCACGACGAAGTGCATGCCTGAGCCTGGCTAACGGATTTGTAATCTTTCGCCCACGGCCCTGATAAGTACCGAAAGCTACATTGCCCCCGCTGGGAAACCTCAGCGACTTCATGGGCGTGGAACTCTCGTTATGGCAATTTTCGTTAGAACACTGTTGGGGGCGGCGGCACTGGTAGTGTGGATATCCGCAAACGCCGCCCAGGCACAACCCCTCACCCTCGATGCAGCCTTGCAAACCGCCTTCGCCAACAACCCGGACCTGGCGGCCGCACAATGGGAAATCGACATCGCCCAAGGCGGCCGGCAACAGGCCGGCCTGATCCCCAACCCGGTGGCCTCCTGGGACGCCGAAGACACCCGCCGCAACAGCCGCACCACCAGCATCAAACTCAGCCAGACTCTTGAACTGGGCGGCAAGCGCGGTGCACGCATCGAGGTGGCCACCCGCGCCCAGGATGCCGCCGCGCTGACCCTGGAGCAGCGTCGCAACCAGTTGCGTGCCGAGGTCATCGACAGCTACTACGGCGCCCTGCGCGCCCAGGAACGCCTTGACCTGGCGCAACGCTCCATGACGCTTGCCGAGCGCGGGCTAGTGGTCGCCAATGGGCGCGTCACCGCTGGCAAGTCGTCGCCGGTGGAAGCCACTCGCGCCCAGGTGCAGGTGTCGCAAATCCGTCTGGAATTGAACCGCGCACAGATTGGCCTCACTGACGCCTACCGTCGCCTCGCCACCAGTACCGGCAGCGCCGCCACCGACTTCCAGGCCGTCGCCACGCCAAGCACCTCGGTACCGGCGTTACCCGCCGCCGCGCCATTGCTGGCACGCCTTGAGCAAACTGCCGAATTGCGCCTGGCCGAACTCAGCATTGTGCAGAACGAAGCCAGCGTGGGCCTGGAAAAAGCCCAGCGCATTCCTGACCTGGACGTGTCGATCGGCAGCCAATACGACGCCAGTGTGCGCGAACGGGTGAACCTGGTGGGCGTGTCGATGCCGATCCCGCTGTTCAACCGCAACCAGGGCAACATCCTCGCGGCCACTCGACGCGCCGACCAGGCCCGCGACCTGCGCAACGCCGCCGAGCTGCGCCTGCGCACCGAAACCCGCCAGGCCCTGGACCTGTGGCAAACGGCAAATACCGAAGTGCGCGCGTTCAACCAGCAGATCCTGCCCGCCGCACAAAGTGCGGTAGACAGCGCCACCCGTGGCTTCGAGATGGGCAAGTTCAACTTCCTCGACGTGCTCGACGCCCAGCGCACCTTGATCGCGGCCCGCACCCAATACCTTGCGGCCACCGCCCAGGCCACCGAGGCCTGGGTACGCATCGAACGCATTTACGGCGACCTCGCCCGCTTTTGATTTTTCCTGGAGTCTCCTGATGAACAAAAAACATGGCATGGCGCTCGCCGTCGCCCTGGGCCTGATGCTTTCCGGCTTCGCCCACGCCGAGGAAGAAGAAGGCAAGCTCGAACTCACCGAGCAGCAGATTCAAGCCGCCGGCATCCAGTTGGCCCAGGCGCAACCGCGTGCCATCAGCACCGTGCTGACGCTGCCGGGCGAAGTGCGTTTTGATGAAGACCGTACCTCCCATATCGTGCCCCGTGCGGCAGGCGTGGTGGAGGCGGTGAAGGTCAACCTGGGCCAGTCGGTGAAGAAGGGTGAGCTGTTGGCGGTGATCGCCAGCCAGCAGATTTCCGACCAGCGCAGCGAATTGGCGGCCAGTGAGCGCCGGGTCGAACTGGCGCGTACCACCTTCCAGCGCGAGCGTCAGTTGTGGCAGGACAAAATCTCTGCCGAACAGGATTACCTGCTGGCGCGGCAAACCCTGCAAGAAGCCGAAATCGCCCTGAACAATGCGCGGCAAAAAATGACTGCGCTCAGCGGCAGCGCCGTATTGGCCGGCGGCAATCGTTATGAACTGCGTGCGCCCTTCGCCGGTGTGGTGGTGGAAAAACACCTGGGGGTGGGCGAGGTGGTCAGTGAAACCAGTAATGCCTTTACCCTCTCGGATCTGTCCCAGGTGTGGGTCACCTTCGGCGTATTTCCCAAGGACTTGAACAAGGTTCGCGTGGGCAAACCGGTGAAAGTCAGCTCGACGGAAATGGGCACCGAAGTGCTGGGCACCGTGGCCTATGTGGGCAACTTGCTCGGTGAGCAGACGCGCACCGCCACCGTGCGCGTGACGGTCCCCAACCCTGACGACGCCTGGCGCCCGGGCTTGTTCGTCGCCGTGCAAGTGGCCACCGATACCTACCAGGCCAAGGTCACCGTGCCGCAAACCGCTGTCCAGACCGTCGAGGACAAACCCTCGGTGTTTGTGCGTACCGCGGACGGCTTTATCACCCGCCATCTTGAACTGGGCGTCAGTGAAAACGGTTACGTCGAAGTGCGCAAAGGCCTGGAGGCCGGCGCGCAGGTGGCGACGGCTGGCAGCTTCATCCTCAAGTCCGAACTGGGCAAAGGCTCGGCCGAACACGCCCATTGATCCTGCGAGTGATTCCCCATGTTTGAGCGCCTTATCCAATTCGCCATCGAGCAGCGCATCATCGTGTTGCTGGCGGTGCTGTTGATGGCCGGTGTCGGCATCGCCAGCTATCAGAAACTGCCCATCGACGCAGTGCCTGACATCACCAACGTACAGGTGCAGATCAACTCGGCGGCGGCCGGTTTTTCGCCGCTGGAAACCGAGCAGCGCGTCACCTTTCCCATCGAAACCGCCATGGCCGGCCTACCGGGCCTGCAGCAGACGCGATCGCTGTCGCGTTCCGGTTTGTCCCAGGTCACGGTGATTTTCAAGGACGGCACCGACCTGTTCTTCGCCCGCCAATTGGTCAACGAACGCCTGCAAGTGGCCCGTGAGCAATTGCCTGACGGCATCGAAACCGCCATGGGGCCGATTTCCACTGGCCTTGGGGAAATTTTCCTGTGGACCGTCGAAGCCGAGGACGGTGTGCGCAAAGAGGACGGTACGCCTTACACCCCCACCGACCTGCGGGTGATCCAGGACTGGATCATCAAACCGCAACTGCGCAACGTGCCAGGCGTGGCCGAGATCAATACCATCGGCGGCTTCGCCAAGGAATATCAGATTGCGCCAGACCCCAAGCGCCTGGCCGCTTACAACCTGACCCTCAACGATCTGGTCACGGCGCTGGAGCGCAACAACGCCAACGTCGGCGCCGGCTATATCGAGCGCAGCGGCGAACAGTTGTTGATCCGCGCGCCGGGCCAGGTGGCGTCTATCGACGACATCGCCAACATTGTCATCACCACCTCGGACGGCACACCGATCCGCGTGCGCAATGTGGCCCAGGTCGACATTGGTCGTGAGCTGCGTACCGGCGCCGCCACCGAAAATGGCCGTGAGGTGGTGCTGGGCACGGTGTTCATGTTGATCGGCGAGAACAGCCGCAGCGTGTCCCAGGCGGTGGCGAAAAAGCTTGAGGAGATCAACCGCTCGCTGCCCGAAGGCGTGGTGGCGGTCACTGTTTACGACCGCACCAACCTGGTGGAAAAAGCCATCGCCACGGTGAAGAAAAACCTCTTCGAAGGTGCGTTGCTGGTGGTGGCGGTGTTGTTTCTGTTCCTGGGTAATATCCGTGCAGCGCTGATCACTGCGATGGTGATTCCGCTGGCGATGCTGTTCACCTTCACCGGCATGTTCACCAACAAAGTCAGCGCCAACCTGATGAGCCTGGGCGCGCTGGACTTCGGCATTATCGTTGACGGTGCGGTGGTGATCGTCGAGAACGCCATCCGCCGTCTGGCCCACGCACAGCAGCGCCACGGCCGGTTGCTGACCCGCAGTGAACGCCTGCACGAAGTGTTCGCCGCGGCCAAGGAGGCACGACGCGCGCTGATCTTCGGGCAGTTGATCATCATGGTGGTGTACCTGCCGATCTTCGCTCTCACGGGCGTGGCCGGGAAGATGTTCCACCCCATGGCCTTCACCGTGGTGATTGCCTTGCTCGGCGCGATGATTCTGTCGGTGACCTTCGTACCGGCGGCGATTGCGTTGTTCGTCACCGGCAAGGTCAAGGAAGAAGAAAACTTCGTCATGCGCAGTGCGCGTCGGGTGTATGACCCGGTGCTCAACTGGGTGATGGTGCGTCGGCCCCTGGTGTTCGGCCTGGCCGCACTGACCATCGTCGTGTCGGGGTTGGTCGCCAGCCGCATGGGCAGTGAATTTATCCCCAGCCTCAGCGAAGGTGACTTTGCCCAACAGGCGCTGCGTGTGCCTGGCACCAGCCTGACCCAATCAGTGCAGATGCAGCAGCAACTGGAAAAAACCTTACTGGCCCAAGTGCCGGAAATCGAGCGGGTGTTTGCGCGCACCGGTACGGCGGAAATCGCCTCCGACCCGATGCCGCCGAATATTTCCGACAGCTACGTGATGCTCAAACCCAAGGACCAATGGCCGAACCCGAAGAAGTCCCGCGAGGCAATCATCGCCGATATCCAACGGGCCAGCGCGATTGTGCCGGGCAGCGTGTATGAGCTGTCGCAGCCGATCCAGTTGCGCTTCAACGAGCTGATTTCCGGAGTGCGCAGCGATGTGGCGGTGAAGGTGTTCGGCGATGATATGGCGGTGCTCAACCAGACTGCCGGGGAAATCGCCGAGACCTTGCAGAAGCTCAACGGCGCCTCGGAAGTGAAGGTGGAACAGACCTCCGGCCTGCCGGTGCTGACCATCAATATCGACCGCGACAAGACCGCTCGCTTCGGCCTGAATGTGGGTGATGTGCAGGACACCATCGCCGTCGCTGTCGGTGGGCGCCAGGCCGGTACGCTGTACGAGGGTGATCGGCGTTTTGACATGGTGGTGCGCTTGTCCGACACGTTGCGCACCGATATCGACGGCTTGTCACGGCTGTTGATCCCGGTGCCGGCGCTGGCGAGTAGTACCTCGGGGCAGTTGGGCTTTATCGCCTTGTCCCAGGTTGCCAGCCTCGACCTGGTGCTGGGCCCCAACCAGATCAGCCGCGAGAACGGCAAGCGCCTGGTGATCGTCAGCGCCAACGTGCGCGGGCGCGATATCGGCTCGTTTGTCGAGGAGGCCGAAGCCGCCATCACCACCCAGGTGAAAGTCCCTGCCGGTTACTGGACCACCTGGGGCGGCCAGTTCGAACAGTTGAAGGAGGCTTCCGAACGCTTGCGCATCGTGGTGCCGGTAGCGTTGCTGTTGGTGTTCGGGTTGCTGTTCATGATGTTCAACAACCTCAAGGACGGCCTGCTGGTGTTTACCGGCATCCCCTTCGCGCTGACCGGCGGGATCATGGCCTTGTGGCTGCGTGATATTCCGCTGTCGATTTCGGCGGGTGTGGGCTTTATCGCCTTGTCGGGCGTGGCGGTGCTTAATGGCCTGGTGATGATCGCGTTCATCCGAAACCTGCGCGAGGAAGGCCGCTCGTTATCGGTGGCGATTCACGAAGGCGCGTTGACCCGCTTGCGCCCGGTGCTGATGACCGCGCTGGTGGCGTCCCTCGGATTTATCCCCATGGCACTCGCCACCGGCACCGGCGCCGAAGTGCAGCGCCCATTGGCGACGGTGGTGATTGGCGGGATTATTTCTTCGACTTTGCTGACCTTGCTGGTGCTGCCGGCGTTGTACCAATGGGCTCATCGCCGCGATGAAGAGACCGCCTGACAACCGTGAAAACGCCGCAATGTGCGGGCTTACCCTCTGTAGGAGCGAGCTTGCTCGCGAAAAACCCACAGGCGCCGCGTTTATTCAGGAAACACGCGTTATCGTTGACGTTTTTCGCGAGCAAGCTCGCTCCTACATTGGGCCTAGGCTGGCTTTGAAGGAAACACCAGGCTGAACCGCGTAAAACGCCCAGGCTGGCTGGTGACATGAGCATGCCCCTGATGCAAATGCATGATCGATTTCACGATGGCCAGCCCCAGCCCGGTGCCGCCCTCGGCACGGGTACGGCTGCTGTCGGCGCGGTAGAAACGTTCGAACAGGTGCGGCAGGTGGTGCGCTTCAATGCCTCGCCCCGGGTTGCCCACCGACAGCGATACGCTCTGCTCGTAGGTCTCCACCAACAGCAACACGGTAGAGGCCTCGGGTGTGTGGCGAATGGCATTGGAGAGCAAGTTGGAAATCGCCCGCTGGATCATCAGGCGGTCGCCGGTCACCCGGGCATCGCCGCGCAAGCTCAGGGTGACGCCTTTATCTTCGGCACTCATGGCAAACAACTCCATCACCCGCTGGGCTTCCTGCGCCAGGGACACCTCGGTGAATGAGGCCCGCGCCGCCGGGTGGCTGACCTGCGCCAGAAACAGCATGTCGCTGACAATCCGCGCCAGGCGTTCGAGCTCTTCGGTGTTGGATTCCAGCACCGCCTTGTATTCCTGCGGCGGGCGCTGGCGCGACAGGGTCAACTGGGCCTTGCCCATGAGGTTGGTCAAGGGCGCGCGCAGTTCGTGGGCCAGGTCATCGGAGAATTGCGAGAGTTGCTGCACCCCGGCATCCAGGCGGTCAAGCATCACGTTGATGCCGTGGGCCAGTTCACCCAGTTCGTGGGGCAGGTTGTCCACAGACAAGCGATGGGTGAGGTCTTGGGTGGTGACTTTCGCCGCCACCTGGCTGAACTGCTTCAACGGCGCCAGGCCCCGTTGCACCAGCCACCAGGCGCCCATGCCAATCAGTATCAGCAGTAGCGGCAGCGCAATCAGCGTGGCGCGCAGGTAGGCACTGAGCAATGCCTGGTCGTCCATGCGGTCCAGGGACAGCAGCACCCGCACGCGTTCACCGTTGGCCAGGCGCATCAAGCTGGAGGCACTGAGTACCTGGTTGCCGTAGCTGTCGACCCAATTGAGGTAGCCCAGGGTTTCCCGTGGCTTGAAGTCGGTGAGCAGTGGCTCCTGGGGCTTGCTGCCGACGTTCAGCAGCACGCTGTTATCGGGCGCGGTGCCGACGATGGTCAGGTGGAAATTGTCGTGGCCGATCACCAGGTCCATCAGCGAGTGCGGGCGGGCGCGGATGGCATGGGCGTCCAGGCCCAGGGCCAGGCTGTGCTGGATCTGTTCCATCTTGCTTTCCAGGTTCTTGCGCGCGAGTTTTTCCAGCTCATGGGTGAGGGCCAGGTAGGCCAGGGTCGCTAGCAGCAACACCAGGCCCGCGCCCATCAGGCTGACCGTCAGGCCCAGGCGCATCGACAGGCTGCCGGTCTTCATGGGCGCGCTTCCAGCACGTAGCCCACGCCGCGAATAGTGTGGATCAGCTTGACCTCGCTCTGGTCATCCACCTTGGCGCGCAGGCGGCTGATGGAGACTTCGACCACGTTGGTGTCGCAGTCGAAATTCATGTCCCAGACCAGGGAAATAATCTGTGTGCGGGTCAGCACTTCGCCGGCCTGGCGCATGAGCACTTGCAACAGCGCGAACTCCTTGGTGGTCAGGTCGATGCGCCGGGTGCCGCGATAAGCGCGGTGGCGGCGCGGGTCCAGTTCCAGGTCCGAGACGCGGAACACTTCCGGCTGTGGAATGTGCTCGCTGCGACGCATCAGGGTGCGCACGCGAGCCAGCAGTTCGGGAAACTCGAACGGCTTGACCAGATAATCGTCGGCGCCCATGTCCAGGCCCTTGATCTTGTCAGCCAGCCGGCCACGGGCGGTGAGCATCATCACGCGCTGGGTGCCGTTGCGGCGCAATTCTTCCAGTACTTGCCAGCCATCCTTGCCCGGCAGGTTCACGTCCAGAATCACCAGTTCATAGGCGTGTTGCCCGGCCAGGTGCAGGCCGTCGATACCATTGGCGGCGCAGTCGACCACGTAGCCACTTTCGTTCAGGCCCTGTTGCAGGTAGTCGGCGGTTTTCTGCTCGTCTTCAACCACAAGAATACGCATGGGGGTTACCTCTTGAATTAGGGGAGAGAAGGCGCCCATGTCCCTATGGCGGCGGGTTCGGAAGTGGGAAAAGTCTGAAGGCTAAAGTAGCTTTAGGGTCAACTGCGACCGTCGGTCGCATGTGTCGCAGGCAAAAAAAACGCCCCAAGCGGGGCGTTAAAAATTCATCTCTTTCCAAAGGAGCTACACAAAAGCTTCAGAGATGAATGTGCTCGGGTGAATAAGTTGAAGCGAGTATAGAAAGTTCCACTTAACGAGAAGCTGAGGCCAATATTACAATTTTGATAACTGGCTATTTGTGAACAGATGTTAGTTAATCGCGAGCGAATGTAAGGGCTACAGCACGACCAATGGGTATTCGGCAATCAGACGAACTTCTTCCAGGTCTGATTCAAACGCACTGGAGCGCACGGTGGCCTGGCGCAAGCGCAGGGACAAATCCTTCAAACGCCCACTTTGCACCACGTATTTGGCCTCGATATCCCGTTCCCAGCGGCGTTGATCGGTCAAGGGGTTACCCGCTGCATCGCGGCGCATATACACGGCATTGGCGTTGCTATAGTCGGCGCCGGTGCCTTTGCCGTAGCGGGTCATGAACGACAAGCCGGGAATGCCGAACGCTTGCATGTCCAGGTCGTAGCGCACCATCCATGAGCGCTCCTTGGGCGCGTTGAAGTCGCTGTACTGGATCGAGTTATTGAGGAAGATCGAGTCTGATTGGCGCAGGTAGTCGAAGTCATCGTCGCCGTTGTTACGCTGGTGCGACACGGCCACGCTGTGGGCACCGACCTTGACCCCGAGCCTGGCGCTCCAGATGTTGTTGTCGAACTCGCCGAGCCGTTTCTGGCCTTCGTCCACGGCCTTGTAGTAGTTGAAGTCGCCGAACAATGACACGTCGTCGGTCAATGCGTAATTGGCATTGCTGCCGAAGTAGTACTGATCCCAGGCGTCCTTCAAGCGGCTGCTGTACAGGCTAAAGCCCAGATGGCTGTTGAGCTGGTAGTCACCGCCGAAGTAGGCGATCCAGGGCGAGTCGACCTTGCCTGCATAGAAGGTGGCAAAGCCTTTGTTCATGCCGCTTTCACTGGGCTGGCTCATGCCGCTCAGGCGCCCGCCTTGCAGGCTCAAGCCTTCCAGACTGGTGTTTTGCAGGGTGACGCCGCGAAAGCTCTCGGGCAACAGGCGAGAGTCGCCGTAGGCCACCACCGGCGTAAGTGGGAACACGTCGCCGGCCTTGATCACGGTGTCCAGCACGCGCAGTTTCGCCGCGCCGCCGATTTTGCTGTAGCTGTTTTCCGGCTGGTTGTCGCTGTTCACCGGCAGCACGCCGAACGAGCCTTTGCCGCCGCTGCGGCCGCTGCCCGAGTCAAGTGTGAGGCCGTACATGGCGAATGCGTCCAGGCCAAAACCCACGGTGCCCTGGGTAAAACCGGATTCGAATTTGCCGATGAAACCCTGGGCCCAGGCTTCGGAGTAACCATTGCCAGTGGGGCTGGACTGGCCTTTGCGGTCATCGCGGTTGAAGTAGAAGTTGCGTGCCAGCACGTTGATGCGGCTGCCCTCTATAAAACCCTCGGGCTTGTCCTCCACTGCCATGGCGGCCATGGGCAGTGCAGCCATCAGTGAAAAGGGAAGGGTGTAATGACGAATGCTCATGATGCGCTCCTCGGTGATGGCAGTTATCGGCTTCTTATAGAGGCGGGCGTTTTTATTGATCTGGCCCTGGCTGATAGTTGCAAATGGCGGATAACAACTGCATGGCTTGCACATTACAATTCTGGAAACTAACGACCATCTAACAAATAAGTAATGTTCTGGTGAACCTGCCGTCAGGGTGGGTTGGTTAATCTCGACACTGAACTTTTCAGTCGAGGAAACCGCGATGAACTTTTATAAAGCAGGTTTGGCTGTATTAACGGCTGTGTTGTCATTTGGCGCACTGGCCGAAGGGGGTGGGGACCGCACCTTTGCCCTGATGATGGAGCGCAATGAGAAAGCCATGGCCGCGTACGCCATCAAAAAAGGCAAGCCGGTGCCTGAGGTCCAGGCGTACCGCTATGGCATGGACCTGGACATTGCCAAGGTCGTCAACGTGACGCCGCCGATCCGCTCGTGCAACGCCGTACCGTCGCGCATGACCTACGAAGACTCCAGCGGCAAGCTCAATACCCTGGAATATCAGGTCATGGGCGTATGCCGTAACAATGGCGGTTGAAAATATAGTTCGGCCCAGGGCTCAAGCGCTCTTCAGAAAACCCCGGCAGCGCCGATGCAAGTGAGTACACCTACCTCACTTGCCTAACGGTGCCCCATGTTCAATACCCGCCTGAAGCAGGAGCTGACCGCTCTGCGCGAAGAATTGTCGAGCTTGCTCCAGGTGAAAGAGAGCCTGGAAAGCGAAATGCTCTGCCTGACACTGGACCCTGAAGGCCGTGTGGAGTGGGCCAATGCCAACTTCCTGCAGGAACTGGCTTATTCGCTGGGCGAGATTGTCGGGCGTGCTATCGAAGACCTGGTGCCGGCACATGTGCGCCAGGACGAGTTCCAACTGCGCTTCAAGCACGCGCTTGCCCGCGGCGAACACTTTGCCGGCGCCGTACGCCTGATGCGCGGCAATGGCAAGGAAGCCTGGTTGCGCTCAATCGTGCAGCCGGTGCGTAGTTCGGAGGGGCGCATCAAGCAGTTTTCGATTTTTTCCAGCGACCTTACCCGCACCATCGAGAGCTCGCGTGAACATGAAAACCTGATCACTGCACTGATGCGTTCCACCGCGTTGATCGAGTTCGACCTGGAGGGGCATGTACTCACCGCCAATGACCGCTTCCTCGGCGCCATGGGATACAGCCTGGCGCAGATCGAAGGCAAGCATCACCGTATGTTCTGTGAGCCACAGGAATACAACAGTGCCGAATACCAACAGTTCTGGAAGCGCCTGAACGCCGGTGAGTTCGTCGCCGCGCGCTTCAAACGTGTGGACAGCCACGGCCGCCTGGTGTGGTTGGAGGCCACCTACAACCCGGTGCTGGACGCCAATGAGCGGCTGTACAAAGTGGTCAAGTTCGCCACGGTCATTACCGACCAGGTCAACCGCGAGCAGGCAGTGGCCGAGGCCGCCAATATTGCCTACAGCACCTCTTTGCAAACCGACGACAGCGCCCAGCGCGGCACCACCGTGGTCACCCAGGCCGTGGACGTTATGCGCGACCTGGCCCAGCACATGCAACAGGCCGGTGAAGGCATCGAGGCGTTGAATGCCCAGTCCCAAGTGATCGGCAGCATCGTCAAGACGATCAGCGGCATTGCCGAGCAAACCAACCTGCTGGCGCTCAACGCCGCCATCGAAGCGGCGCGTGCCGGTGAGCAGGGGCGTGGCTTTGCGGTGGTGGCCGATGAAGTACGGCAATTGGCGTCACGTACCAGCAAAGCTACCGAGGAAATTGTCGGTGTGGTGCGCCAGAACCAGGACATGGCCCGCGACGCGGTGGCCTTGATGGCCGACGGTCGTGCGCAAGCCGAGCAGGGCCTGGCCCTGGCGGCGGAGGCGGGTACCGTGATCGTCGAAATTCAGGACGGTGCGCAAAAAGTAGTGAGTGCGGTCGGGCAGTTTGCCAATCAGCTGTCGAGCTGACCTGTCGGGCTTGTGCTTGAGGTATCGTAGGTCTTTTCTCGCTTGCAGAGCTGATCGACCATGAGCCCTACGTTCCGTCGCCCCGTCCCATTGTCCAAGGCTTACCGTTTGCTCAACCACGGGCCGACCGTGTTGGTGAGTGCAGCCCACAACGGCCAGCGCAATATCATGGCTGCTGCCTGGGCCATGCCGTTGGATTTCGAACCACCGAAAGTCGCGGTGGTGCTCGACAAGGCCACCTGGACCCGCCAGCTACTTGAAGGCGCCGGCACCTTCGTACTGCAAGTGCCTTGTGCCGCACAGGCTGATCTGGTGCAAACGGTGGGCAATACCCGCGGTGCTGAAACCGACAAATTCGCAGCCTACGGCCTGCACACTTTCAGCGGTGAGCACACCGAGGCGCCGATGCTGGAAGGCTGCGTGGCTTGGCTGGAATGCCGCCTGCTGCCCGAGCCGCATAATCAGCAGGCCTATGACCTGTTCCTGGGCGAAGTGGTCGCGGCCTATGCTGATGAGCGGGTATTCAGCGAGGGCCGCTGGCATTTTGAAGGGCATGATGAACTGCGCACGTTGCACCATGTGGCGGGCGGGAATTTCCTGGCCATTGGCCAACCGATTGTCGGGC